>VGFA01000009.1 GCA_016869025.1 Armatimonadota bacterium
GAAAATCCTCCCGGCGCGACAACTGCGAAAATAGGAAGCGCCCGCAGCATCCAGCAGCCGCCGGCGCTTATCCGCTTCCAGTAACTGCCCGCTTCGCCCTACCTACTCACCTCTTCCGAAATGGCTGGTAGAGCGGGCGCCCGAGGCTACACCGCGAACCTGAACGTTATCACGTCCCCGTCGGCCACCCGATAGTCGCGACCCTCGGTGCGCACCGTGCCGTGTTCGCGCGCCGCGTGCATGCTCCCGGCGGCGACCAGGGCGTCCCATGCAATCACCTCTGCCCGGATGAACCCGCGCGCCATATCTGTGTGGATCTCCCCGGCGGCCAGAAGCGCGGTTGTGCCTATCCGGACCGGCCACGCGCGCACCTCGTTAGAGAGCACCGTGAAAAAGCTCACCAGGCCCAGCGTGGCGAATCCCAGGCGAATCACCCTGTTAGCGCCCGGCTCCTCCAGGCCGGTCGCGGCCATGTATTCTCGGGCCTCGTCCGGCGGCAGGTCGCCGAGTTCGGCTTCCAGACGCGCGGCCAGCCCGATGAACGCGCCGCCCTGGCGATCGGCCAGCGCGTGCAATGCCGCAGCCGGGGGGCCTCCGTCGGGAAGGAGGCGCTCGTCGAGGTTGGCCACATAGATGACGGGCTTGGCGGTGAGCAAACGCAGTTCGCGGGCCAGGGCGCACCCTGGGTCCGAAAGCGGTTGCCGCCGCACGGGCACGCCCTCGGCCAGCGCGGCCGCGATGCGTGCCAGCATCGCCCCCTGTTCCCGCGCGGCCGCCTCTCCGGCCTTGGCCCGCGTCGCCGCCCGCTCGCGCGCCCGCTCGACGGTCTCGAGGTCGGCGAGCGCCAGCTCCGTCTCCACGATCTCGGCGTCGCGCACCGGATCCAGGCCGGCCTCATCCAGGGGCGCAGCGGGGTCGGAGAAGCAGCGGACGACATGCGTGATCACGTCCACCTCGCGGATGTGGGCCAGGAACCGGTTGCCCAGCCCTTCCCCGCGGGAGGATCCCTTCACGAGTCCTGCGATGTCAATGAACCGAACGGTCGCCGGCACCGTGCGGGCAGGCAGGATAACCCCGGCCACCGCCTGCAGGCGGGGGTCCGGAACTGCCACCTGCCCCAGGTTGGGCTCTATCGTGGTGAACGGGTAGGCCGCCACGGCTGCGCCTGCCCGTGTCAGCGCGTTGAAGAGCGTGGATTTTCCTGCGTTGGGAAGACCAACCAGTCCGAGTGCGAGACTCATGGAGCCCTGTCAGGCCTCGTGGGCCGAGTGGACCCTGTTGCCTCCGGACCGCTTGGCGAGGTATTGTGCGCGGTCCACCGCCTCGACCAGCGCTCCGGCCGTAGCACCATCCTGGGGGAAGGCCGCCACGCCAACGCTCATGGTGACGCTGGTTATGATGTCGCCGTTGGCGAGGAGAGGATACGCCTCTACCGTACGGCGCAGGCGCTCAGCAATCTCGTGCGCCGCGGCCGCGCTCGCGCCGGGCAGCACCACCATGAACTCGTCGCCGCCGTATCGAGCGACGACGTCCGAGGGACGGCTGCCGCGCCGCAGCAGGCCTGCGATCGTACGCAGGACCTCGTCCCCGCTCTTGTGTCCGTAGGTGTCGTTGTGGTGCTTGAACCGATCTATCTCGGCCATAATGATGGCGAGTGGCTGCGCATCCCGGCGGGACCGCTCGAGAAACCGCTCGAGCGCCTCATAGAAGTACCTGTGGTTGTACAGCTCGGTGAGCCCGTCCGTGATCGCGAGGCGCTGGGCCTGCTCGTACAGCCGCGCGTTCTGGATCGCCACGACTGCGTAGGAGGCCAGGGTGCCCAACAGGTGCAGGTCGCGCTGCCCGAACGCCGCCAGGCGCGTGCTCTCCACGTTGAAGACGCCCAGCACCTTGCCCTCGGCGATTAGCGGCACGGCCAACTCAGAGCGTACCCGGTCGTCCACCTGGTAGTACCGCGGGTCCGCGCTGACATCGTCCACCATTAGGGGGTTGCCGGTCCGGGCAACCCACCCGCTGATCCCCGTGCCTACGGCCACGCGCACGCCGACCACGGGGTTCTGGTACCCGTAGGCCGCCTCCACGACGAGGTCTCCGGTGGCGGCGTCCACCATGAGCAGCGCGCCGTTCTCGTAGCCGAAGGCACGGCAGGTGACCGAGACCAGGCTTTCCAGCACGGTACGAAGATCGAGCGTGCCGCTCACGGCCTTCGCGGCCTCGAACAGCACCTGCAGCTCGTCGTGCGTCCTGCGCAGGTCCTCGAAGAGCGCGGCGTTTCTCACCGCTATGCTCAACTGCCCGGCGAACTCGGTCAGGAACTCGAAGGCGTGCTGTGTCAGCGGGCGCGCGCGTGTGCCCTCGGCTGTGACCACGCCGGTGGTGACGCCTTCCAGCACAACAGGCACCGCGGCCATGCTAACCGTATCTGCGCTGCCGGAGACGTAATCTGGGTCTTCGCGCACGCTCGCGACGAACTCGGGGCGGCCGCTGCGGACAACGCGCCCCTTTACCCCAGAGGATGCCGGGGTCTCCGCGGGCGCGTCAGGTGAGCCCACCTGCGCGACCAGGCGTAGCAGCGTTCCTTCCAGGCGATGAATCGTGACGCGCGCGATCCCCACACCGTCTGCGAGTTCCGACACCGCGATGCGGCACACTTCGGCGGGGTCCAGCGAAGCGCTCACCGACCCAACGATGCGGTTCAACAGTGCAAGCTCGTTGAGGCGCCGGTCGCCGTGGGCCTGCAGGGCCATCCGCGCCATGGCGGCCGCCACCTGGGCGGCGAACGCCGTGGCCATATCGTTGTCGCCAGAGATGCCTCCGCCTTCGTCATCGTAAACCAGCGCCATCAGACCCACGAACGTCGCGTTGGTCCGCAGCGGAAAGAGGACTGCGGACCGATCCGGGCCTCCTCCTGGATCTGCCGGCAGGCCGGCCAGCACGTGCGGCCGGGCCCCTGGTGCGGTGTACCGGCTGCGGCCGTCCTGGGCACGCGCGACCACGGCGCGATGGTATTCGTCGGACAGTCCGGCCCCAAACGCCTCCCTGATGGGGCCCTGACCGTCCCAGGCCAACAGCATGCAGCGGCCTGCTCCAAACAGGTCGCGCGCTCCCTCCGCGACCAGCGTGAAGATGGTCTGCAGGTCCGCGGCCCTGCCAATCCGGCCGAACAGCTCGGCTGCCAGCTGGAGGCGGGCGTTCCGCACCTTCAGCGCGGCGCACGCGCGGGCGTTCTCAATCGCGGCCGCTCCCTGGGCCGCGGTCGCCTCAATAATCGCGGTCTCGGCCGCAGAGAAGGGGCGCGGCTCGGTGCGCACCACGGTCAGGGTTCCCACCGGCCGGCCCTGGTGGATCATGGGCGAGGTCAGCGCGTGGCGGCCCTCGGGCAGACCCAGGAGCACCAGGCAGCGGCAGGCCGGCAACTGATCATCGCCGGCCATGGTGGAGGCAATGGAACGGCGTTCGCGGACGGCGCGCACCGCGTCGCGCAGCTTCCCTGGCTCGGCATCCAGGCCTACGCGCAGCCGTCTCACCTCTTCCTCGTCCGTGCCGTATGCCGCCTGGCCGCGCAGTTCGCGGCGCACGCCTTCGTAGATCGCCAGCAGCGCGTACCTTGCGCCCAGCGCCTCCGCCGATCGCCTCACCAGGAACCGGCACGCCTCGTCAACATCGAGCGTGGCACTCGGAGCAAACCCAAGGTGCTGGAGCGCAACAAGCCGTTCCCCCTGGCGCCGGCCCTCCTCCAACTGGCGAGCGTTCCGCATGGCCACAGCGGCATATCCTGCAAGGGTGGCGACCAGATACTCGTGCCGGGCCGTGAAGTGACTGCGGTCGGCCTCGGCAAAGGCCATCGCTCCCCAGACCTCCCCGGCGGCCGCCAGCGGGACGACCAGCACAGAAAGAACCGCGCCCGTGCCGGCGAGCGGCCGGAGGCGTGGGTTGCGGCTGCGATCGCGCTCGTAGTCGCCGGACCGCACTGGCCGGCCGGACCGCATGACCTCAGCGACGAGCCCGGCCAGCTCGATCTGACCCACGGCCTCGCCGTTCTTGGTGCCGGTACCGTGAACCTGGACGGCCCCGGGTTCACCAGGCAGGCGCAGCCATACCAATGCTGTATCCGAGACCACCAATCTTTCCATGGCCGAGGCAGTGGCCTGTGCTACCTCATCCGTGTTCTCGGAGCGGCCGATCTCCAACGCTGCGGCGTGAAGCACCTCCAGCTCTGCCGATGCCTGCCTCCCTCCCGTGAACACCACCAGCACAACCGAGAACATCGCCACCGGGGCGGCTACCAGCAGCGCAAGCAGCGGCAGGCTGCCGTTGATGACCATTCCGGCTATCGAGCCAAACCCGAACAGCAGGATCGTGTTGATGGTCTCGACCCCAACGTTGGCTCCCAACACGCCAGCGAACGCCCGTCGCCGCCGCAGGGCAATGTACCAGTTCACCAGCACCGCGGAAACGGCCGTGAACGCCGCTGCCGCTGCCAGAATGGCCAGCGCGAGGTCCATGCTTTCGTGCACGCGGGGAAGACGGCTGGCCCATCCGGCAAAACCGGGTTGGACCTGGGCAGCGACGCTTCCGGCAGCGAGCGTGGCCAGGGTCGCCTGCGCAGCGTTGAACAGCGTGACTCGCAGTGGGCGCCGGCGCAGGAGTCCGTCCCCGAGCACCGCGCCGCCCGCCATGGCAACCGCGGCCGGCGCTGCGCCGAAGAGCCCGAGGCCGGCAGCGGCCACAGCGGGCCGCAGCGTCTGGTAGCCGCCCGCTGGCATCGGCACGCGCAGCGCGCTGGCGACCACCCCTGCCATGCACAGCAGCGCGAACCCCTGCGCCGGAGGCCAGGCAGCCGTGGATATCGCCGCGGCCATCGCTGCGGCGGCGGCCGCCACGACCGCCCACGGGTACGCAACCCTAAGCCGCGATCCTGCAGTCAAACCCAGCCCCCGCTCAAGACCCAGCCCTCACCCAAGACCCAACCCTCAACCAAGATCCAGCGCGCCACGCTGGTCCCCCTGCTGGCCGGCCTCGGCGAAGTCGGGGCCGCGCCGTATGAACGTCCGGACCCGGCGCTCGAACTTCACGCGAGGCATCAGGACCCTCCTGCCGCACTTCAGGCACCGAACCCCTATGTCGGCACCAAGACGCACCACTTCCCACTGGTCGTTCCCGCAGGGATGTGTCTTGCGCATGCGCACGACGTCCCCCAGGACGATCTTCAGCACCGGCACGGCGCCGAGACCTCCTGTCCGGCAACCAGGGCATCTCGTCGTACTCCCGTTGTGCCCAACTCCCCGCCTATCGAGTCGGTATCAGCGCATCAATGGGTGCGAAGTTGTCGGAGAGCACCGGGACGTCGGCGGTCGGGATGACCGCCTCGTACAGATCGGCCGCCGCGGCCAGGAACCTGTCCACGGTTACGCGCCGCGCATCCACCAGCGCCTGTGCGCGGCGTCTGATCTCCTCGGACGAGAGCGCCGGCTCGTCGGTCGCGATCACTATGACGTTGCGGAGCGAGTCCGGCGCGCCGTAGCGGCCGAAGTCCACCGGAAAGACATACACCGTGGGAAAGACCTGGCGGATGGTCTTGTAGATCGCCCTGAACAACCGGCTGTTCGGACCGTCCAGGGCTCCGATTATGTTGGAGGCGACCAAGCCGCCGGGGGCAAGCCGGGAGCGGGCGAGCGCGAAGAACTCGCGGGTGGCCAGGTGGAAGGGAATGGTGTCAATCAGGTAGGCATCGGTCATGATAATGTCGAACCGTGCCTGCGCTAGGCGCAGGTGCAGCCTGCCGTCGCGCGCGGTCATGATCAGGCGATCGCTGTCCGCCACGCCGAAGAAGCGCCGCGCCACGGTCACCACCTCGGGATCTATCTCGGCCACGTCCATCGTCACCGTGGGATAATCGGCCACGTAGCGGGCCGGGATCGTGCCCCCGCCTAGCCCGATCAGCGCGGCGTGCGACGGCCGGGGCACGAAAATCACGGGCAGGTGCATGTAGTCCGCGTAGGCAAAAACCGTGCGCTGCGGCCGCTCGCGATCGAGGGCGCTCTGCCAGTAGTTGTCCAGCTTGAGATAGCGGACGGTGCCCTCGTCTGAGACGGTGATCCGGTGATAGACGGTGTCGCGGGCATAGACCAGCGTGGGCGCGGGCGCCGCTCCCGTAACCCCGGCAGCCAGCAGAACCGCAAGCACCGCGCCCAGGGCCGCGGCAGTCCTCTGCCGCGCGGCCATCCAGGAGACCACGGCCATTGCCATCAGCGACAGCCCGAGGATCTGGATTATCTCGCGGACCCCGAGGTAGTTGATCAGCACGAACGAGGCCGCCAGCGTCCCGGTAATCGAGCCCACCGTGCTGATGGCGTAGAGCGCGCCGGCCGTCTGCCCCACGGTGGCCACGGCCCTGGCGCGAAGCCGCACGGCAAACGGCGAGACCATGCCCATCACAATGCTGGGTACCACGAACAGCGCCATGGATCCGGCCAGCGGGTTGAGCTGCGGCCCCAGGTCGGCGCGGGCGATCGCATCAAGCACGGGCGTGGCCAGGGTAGGTATTGGGACGGTCAGCAGCCCGGCCAGGAAGACGATCCCAGAGAACAGGCCGTGCGATGGGAATCGGTCGGCGATCCTACCGCCGACGGCGTACCCCACGCTCAACGCCGTGAGGAAGACGCCTATTAGACTGCCCCATACGTAGATCGAGTTGCCGAAGTAGGGCGCCAGTACCCGGCTGGCGATGATCTCCAGCGCGAGCAGCACGCCTCCGCTGACGAAAACTGTGACCTCAAGGATGGCGCTCACCTCCCCGCGAGTGTCGCCCAATTATAGCGCGGTAAACACCAGGTGGTCGCCCTGATAGTCCACGTGCATAGTCTCCCCCTGCCGCAGATCCCCGGCCAGTATCTTGCGGGCGACGACGTTCTCGATCTCCCGCTGGATCAGCCGGCGAAGAGGGCGGGCGCCGAAGTCTGGACTGTACCCCTCCTTGGCCAGGTACTTCCTCGCTGCCTCGGTTACCTCGATGCCCATGCCTTGCGCGGCCAGCCGCCGGGCCAGCGCACTGGCCTGGAGCCCGACGATCTCGACGAGCTGCTCCTCGGAGAGAGGGCGGAACACGATGATCTCGTCTATGCGGTTCAGGAACTCTGGCCGGACGGTCTTGCGCAACTCGCCCAGCACGAGCATCCGGGCCATCTCGTACGATGAAGCATCCCGGGCCTCCAGGCCCTGCAGGTGCCTGCTGCCCAGGTTGCTGGTCATGATGATGGCCGTGTTCTTGAAGTCCACGGTCCGGCCGTGACCGTCGGTCAGCCGGCCGTCCTCCATGACCTGAAGCAGGATGTTCAGCACGTCCGGGTGTGCCTTCTCGATCTCGTCAAGGAGGATCACGCGATAGGGCCGCCGCCTGACCGCCTCGGTGAGCTGCCCGCCTTCCTCGAATCCCACATAGCCCGGGGGCGCGCCGACGAGCCGGCTGGTGGTGTGCCGCTCCTGGTACTCCGACATGTCCAGGCGCACCATGGCGTCCTCGTCGTCGAAGAGCTGCTCGGCAAGGGCACGCGCCAGCTCGGTCTTGCCCACGCCGGTGGGGCCCAGGAACATGAAGGCGCCAATGGGCCGGCGGGGGTCCTTCAGGCCGGCCCGGGCGCGCCGGATCGCGTCGGCGATGGCGCTCACGGCTTCGCCCTGGCCGATCACCCGCTCGTGCAGCCGCTCCTCGAGGTGCAGCAGCTTGGCCATCTCGCCTTCCAGCAGCCGCTGCACCGGGATGCCCGTCCAGCGCGCTACCACCTCGGCCACCTCGTCCGGGGTGACCTCCTCGTTGAGCAGCCGCCCGCCGGCCTGAACCGTCCGCAGGTGCTCTTCCTGGCCGCGCATCTGGCGCTCCAGCTCCGGCACGGTCCCGTATCTAAGCCGCGCCGCGGCCTCCAGATCGGCACGCCGCTCAGCGTCCTCTATCTGGCGTCGGGCCTCCTCTATCCGTTGCTTGGTCTCGCGGATGGCGGTAATCGCCTGCTTCTCCTGGTCCCACTGCCCCCGCAGGGCCCCGGACCTTTCCGTCAGCGAAGCCAGCTCCTCCTCGAGCCGCTCCAGGCGCTCCCGGCTGGCGGGGTCGGTCTCTCGGCGCAGGGCCTCGCGCTCGATCTCGATCTGCATGACGCGGCGATCCACCTCGTCCAGCTCGGCGGGCTTGCTGTCAATCTCCATGCGCAGCCGGCTGGCCGCCTCGTCCATCAGGTCTATGGCCTTGTCGGGCAGGAACCGCGCGCTGATGTACCTGTCGGAAAGCATCGCGGCGGCGATGACCGCGGGGTCGGTGATCCGCACCCCGTGATGGACCTCGTAGCGCTCCTTCAGTCCGCGCAGGATGCTGATCGTCTCCTCCACCGACGGCTCGCCCACGAGCACCGGCTGGAAGCGCCGCTCCAGCGCCGCGTCCTTCTCGATGTGCTTCCGGTACTCGTCGAGCGTGGTGGCGCCGATCGCGTGCAGCTCGCCGCGCGCCAGCATCGGCTTCAGCAGATTTGCCGCGTCAATGGCCCCCTCGGCCGCGCCGGCGCCGACCACGGTGTGCAGCTCGTCAATGAAGACGCTGATCTGGCCTTCGGCCGAGGCGATCTCGCGGAGCACCGCCTTGAGGCGGTCCTCGAACTCGCCCCGATACTTGGTCCCGGCGACCAGCGCTCCCATGTCCAGCTGCACTACGCGCCTGGATTTGAGCCCTTCGGGCACGTCGCCTTTCACGATCCGCTGCGCCAGGCCCTCGGCTATGGCGGTCTTGCCGACGCCCGGGTCGCCGATCAGCACCGGGTTGTTCTTGGTGCGGCGGCTGAGGACCTGAATCACGCGGCGGACCTCGTCGTCGCGGCCGATGACCGGATCCAGTTTGCCCGAAGCCGCGAGTTGCGTGAGGTCGCGGCCGTACTTCTCCAGCGCCTGGTACTTGTTCTCGGGATTGGGATCCGTGACGCGCTGCTGCCCGCGTATCTCTCCAAGGGCCTTGTAGGCGCCTTCAGGCGTAACCCCCATCTCGGAGAGGTGCCGGGCGGCCTCGCTGTCGTGCGATGCTAGCAGGCCCAGCAGCAGGTGCTCGGTGCTGATGTACTCGTCGGTGAGCCGGTCGGCCTCCCGCTGCGAGGCCTCCAGCACGCGTGCCAGGCGAGGCGAGATCACGATGCCGGCGGCGGGCGGACTTCCCTCCACGCGCGGTCGGCGCTCCAGGTCAGCGACCAGGCGGGTGCGCAGAACGCGGGGGTCGGCGCCGAGGCGCAGCAGCAACTGCGGTATCAACCCTTCGGGCTGTTCCGTGAGCGCCAGCAGCAGGTGCTCCGGGTCGGACGCCTGGTGTCCGCGCGCCGCGGCGGCCTGCTGGGCGCCGATCAGCGCCTCCTGCGCCTTCTCCGTGAACTTGTCGAATCGCATTGTCATCTCCGTCCGTCTCCTACGAGAGCAGTCCCTTGCGCGGATCCTCGCTGCGCGCCCCACCCAATTCCTGGAAGAGCTCGCGCTCCCGCTCCGAAAGCCCGGTCGGAATCACCACGTTCACCTTCACGTACAGGTCTCCGCGGCCTTCGCCGCGCGCGTGGGGAATGCCCAGCCCCTTCAGCCGGAACCGCCGGCCGTTCTGCGTCTCGGGCGGCACGCGCATCGTAACGGCACCCTCCAGCGTCGGCACCTGGACCTCGGCGCCCAGCGCCGCCTCGCTGACGGTAACAGGAAGCACCACGGTCAGGTCGTCATCGCTGCGCTCGAAGAGCCGGTGAGGGAGGACGTGGATCTTCAGGTAGAGGTCTTCGCCGGCGGCGGCGCCTGGCAGCCGCACGGTCTGGCCCGACCGCACCCCGCGCGGGATCCCGGCGTCCACCCGCTGGCCGGATCCCGGCATCTCGATCTTCCGGTGCGCGCCGCCGAAGGCCTCTTCGAGCGTGATCTCGACAGGAACCTCCATGCGGCCAGGCCGTGTTGCGCCGTGGGGTTGGCCTGCCATCCCTCCGAACCCCCCGAACAGTTGCTGGAAGAACTCGCTGAAGCCCGCGGCAGATCCGCCGCCACGGCCGAAGAGATCCTCGAACCCACCTCCGACCGTGAACGTGACCCCACCCTGCGCCGTTCGGCCGGCCGTGGGCCGGCCGAACAGGTCCTGCCAGCGAACCCCACCGCTCTTGTAGGCCTCGTAGACCTGGTCGTACTGCGCCCTGCGCCCGGGATCGCTCAGAACCTGATACGCCTCGTTTATCTCCTTGAACCGGTCCTCGGCTCCCTTGCGCTTGTTGACGTCCGGGTGGGACTCGCGCGCCAAACGCCGGAAGGCACGGCTGATCGCCTTCTGGTCAGCCCCCTGCTCGACGCCGAGCGCCTTGTAGTAGTCCTTGAACTCCACCCTATTGCGCCACCCTCACCCTGGCCGGGCGGAGCACCTCGTCGCCCAGCATGTACCCGCGCTGGATCTCAGCGGCCACGGTTCCGGCCGGCGCGCACTCGCCGGCGGCCACCGCCTCGACCGCATCGTGAAAGCGCGGGTCGAACTCCTTGCCCAGCGCCTCCATCGGCCGTACACCCATCCTCGAGAGAACGTCCAGCACCTGGCGGTGCGCCAGGCGGATGCCGTCTGCGATGGCCGCCGCGCCCGCGTTGTTCCCGCCCGAATCGGCCGCGCCCGCGCTCCCGGCGTGCGTCAGGGCCCGCTCCAGCGTGTCTGCCACGCCCAGGATCACGGCGAGCAGGGCGCGTCGCGTGGAAGCCACCGCCTCCTCGCGCTGCCGAGCCGCCTGCTTCCGGTAGTTCTCGAGGTCGGCGGCCGCGCGCAGGAACTGCTGCCAGTTGCGCTCCGCCGCCTGGCTCAGACGCGCGACCTCGGCCTGGAGCGCCTCCACGCTCTCGCCGGGCGCCTCAGGCCGCGCCAGTGATTCCCCGTTGGTCTCGCCGTTGGCATCTCCCTTGAGAATGCGCTCGTCACCCATCGCCGCTTCCTACTGGCTCGGCTTGTACTCGGCGTCAATCACGTCTTCCCCGGACGGAGGCGCCTGACCGCCCACCGCTTCCCCGCCGGCGGCGGCGCCAGGGGCGCCCGCGGTCGCCTTGTACATTTCCTCGCTCATCTTGTAGGACGCCTGCTGCACCGCGTCGGCAGCGCTCGAGATGCGCGCCACATCCTCGCCCTTCAGCGCCTCGCGCAGTTCCTTGAGCGCCTCCTCGACCTTCGCGCGCTCCGCGGACGAGATCTTGTCCCCGGAGTCCTTGAGCAGCTTCTCCACCTGATAGGCGATGGAATCGCCGCGGTTGCGCGTCTCGGCGGCCTCGCGCTTGGCCTTGTCCTCGGCGGCGAAGCGCTCCGCCTCCTTCACCATCTTGTCAACCTCGTCCTTGACCAGCGTCGAAGTACCGGTGATCTTGATGGACTGCTCGCGATTGGTCGCGGTATCCTTGGCGGTCACGTGCAGGATGCCGTTCGCGTCAATGTCAAACGTCACCTCGATCTGCGGCACCCCTCGCGGGGCCGGCGGGATGCCGTCCAGCACGAACCGGCCAAGCGTACGGTTGTCGCGCGCCATCGGCCGCTCGCCCTGCAGGACGTGGATCTCGACCTGCGTCTGCCCGTCGGCGGCGGTGGTGTACCTCTCGGTCTTGCGTGTGGGAATGGTCGTGTTGCGGGAAACCATGGGCGTCATGACGCTGCCCAGGGTTTCGACCCCCAGCGTCAGCGGGGTGACGTCGAGCAGCACCACATCGCGCACCTCGCCCGCCAGCACGCCGGCCTGGATCGCCGCGCCCACGGCCACGACCTCATCCGGGTGGACCTCCCTGTTGGGCTCCTTGCCGGTGAGCCGCCGGACAAGCTCTTGGATCATGGGCATGCGGGTCGCTCCGCCGACCAGGATCACCTCGTTGATGTCGCGCTCCGTGAGCCGCGCGTCCGAGATGGCCTGCCGAAACGGCCCGATGCAGCGCTCGACCAGATCCGCGGTCAGCTCCTCGAACTTGGCCCTGGTGAGAACGTAGTCGAGGTGTTTGGGGCCGGTAGCGTCGGCGGTGATGAAGGGTAGGTTGATCGTGGTCTGAACGACCGTGGTGAGTTCCACCTTGGCCCGCTCAGACGCCTCGCGCAACCGCTGTAGCGCCTGGCGATCCTGCCGCAGATCAATGCCCTGCTGCTTGCGGAACTCGTCGGCCAGCCAGTTGACGATTCGTTCGTCCCAGTCGTCCCCGCCCAGGTGGGTATCGCCGGAGGTCGCCTTGACCTCGAACACGCCGCCGCCGATCTCCAGAATGGACACATCGAAGGTGCCGCCGCCCAGGTCGAAGACCAGGACCGTCTCGGAACCCTTCTTGTCCAGGCCATAGGCCAGGCACGACGCGGTCGGCTCGTTGATGATCCGGAGGACCTTCAGGCCGGCGATCTCGCCGGCGTGCTTGGTCGCGGTGCGCTGCGAGTCGTTGAAGTAGGCCGGCACGGTGATGACCGCCTCGGTGATCTTCTCGCCGAGGTAGGCCTCCGCGTCGGTCCGGAGCTTCTGGAGGATCATTGAGGAGATCTCCTCGGGCGTGAAGGTCTTGCCGGAGGCGGGAATGTGCACGACGGCCATGCCGTTCTGCCCTTCCCCGACCTTGTAGGGCACGATCTTGCGCTCGGACTCCACCTCGGCGTACCGGCGGCCGACGAAGCGCTTGATCGAGTAGACCGTGTTTTCGGGGTTGAGGATCGCCTGGCGCTTGGCCATCTGCCCGACCAACCGCTCGCCGGTCTTCGTGAAGGCGACCGCCGACGGCGTAAGCCGGCTACCCTCGGTATTGGCGATCACCTGCGGTTCTCCGCCGACGACCACGGCGATCACCGAGTTGGTCGTTCCCAGATCAATGCCCACAACTTTGCCCATGTGAGATCTCCCCTCGCGTTATCCTCGCGTTACTCTTGCGTTGTGCCTGCGTCGTCCCCGGGCTAGCCTTCGACCTCTACCTTTACGGTCTTCGGCCTCACCCGCTCGGCCTTCGGAACCTTCACCTCGAGAATGCCGTGGCGGAACGAGGCCTTTGTCTCCTCGCTCTTCACCTCGGTCGGCAGCGGGATAGTACGCTGAAACGCGCCGTAGCGCAACTCGCGCCTGTAGTAGTTGCGTCCCTTCTCTTCGTGGTCGGCCTTGGCCTCTCCCTTGATGCTCAGGCCCTCGGCGGTGATGGTCACGGTGACGCTCTTGGGGTCTATCCCGGGCAGCTCGGCCTTCACCACAACCTCGCTGTCGGTTTCGAAGACCTCGGTCGCGGGCTGCCAGACCAGCGGCGCCGCCGCACGGGGCCGCCGGGTAAAGAAGTCCTCGAACAGGCGGTCCATTGACTCCCGCAGGGACATCATCTCGTCAAAGGGCTCCCAGCGGATAATGCTCATCTCTTTCTCCCTCCCTGATGCTCTAGTATTCGTTCGACCAGCCACTGCATGGTGCTCTCAACGCGCTCTTCGTTGCCGTATCCCAGCCGCTCCACCACCTCCAGTATCAGCCGCACCCCGGCAAGGTTGAGCCGGTGGGCCTCGATCAGCCGCCGGATCATGCGCACCCGCTCGATGTCGTCGTCCGAGTACAGCCGGATCCGGTTGCGCCGCACCGGGGCGAGCAGGCCCTTCATCTCGTAGATACGCAGCGTGCGGGGGTGTAGCCCGGTTATCTCGGCCGCGACGCTTATCACGTAGACCGGCCTGGTATCCCTGCGTTCCCGCACCCCGCCACCTCCTGGCCTGCTCTCCTGGGCCTGAGTGATAGCGTCCATATTAGAAACCCTAACAACAGTATTGTCAACTCTTCTCCGGTTGTCAATACCGCCTCATGCAGTCCCGGCGGCATATGGCCCGTCTCGGGCCCGGCGTGATACGTTAGAGACATGCGCGACATCACAATCCTCGGCGGCGGACCCGCCGGCCTCACTGCGGCCATATACACGGCCCGCGCCAACCTGGCGCCGCTGGTCATCGAGGGTGCCGCAGCCGGCGGGCAGCTCACGACCGCCACGATCGTGGAGAACTACCCGGGGTTCGCGAAGGGGATACTGGGGCCCGCGCTGATGAAGACGATGCGGAAGCAGGCCGTGCGGGTGGGGGCCGAGTTCGTCTCGGAGGACGCAACCGAGGTGGAGTTCGGCCGGCGGCCGTTTGGCATCACGGTGGCATCGGGCCAGCGGTTCGAGTCGCGGGCCGTCATCGTGGCCACCGGCGCTTCGGCGAAGCTTCTCGGGGTGCCTGGGGAGTCGCGATTGATGGGCCGCGGAGTGTCCGTCTGCGCCGTCTGCGATGGCTTCTTCTTCCGCAACCGAGATGTGATCGTGATCGGCGGCGGCGACTCGGCCGTGGAGGAAGCCCTCTACCTGGCCAACCTGGCACAGACGGTCTCCCTGGTGCACCGCCGGGACGAGCTGCGGGCCAGCAAGGTCATGGCGGAGCGCGCGGCGGCCCATCCCAAGATCGCCTTCGTCTGGAACAGCGTGGTAGAGGAGATCCTGGGCGGCGACGCGGTGACCGGCGTGCGGCTCCGGAACGTAAAGACCTCTGAGCAGACCGAGGTGGCGGCCGACGGCGTGTTTGTCGCGATCGGCCACGTGCCCAACACGACCCTGTTTCGGGGACAGCTCGACCTCGACGAGGCCGGCTACATTCGGCTGCGAGAAAGGTCACTCACCAGCGTTGATGGGGTCTTCGCCGCGGGCGACGTGCACGACCCTACGTACCGCAAGGCGATCACCGCCGCAGGATTCGGCTGCATGGCCGCGATTGACGTGGATCGCTGGTTGCATACCCAGAGGATCTAGCCGCTCTTCTTGAGATCCGCCCCCAGGGCTCCATCGAGCCGCCGCTTCAGCTCGGGCTTGGGCATGAAGCCCACGATCCGCTCGATCATCTCTCCGCCCTTGAAGACCCCGAGGGTGGGGATACCCATGACATTGTATCGAATAGCCAGGTTCTGGTTGCTGTCCACATCTACCTTGGTGACCTTGACCCGGCCCGCGTACTCGCCGGCCAGTTCCTCCACGATGGGCGCCACCATGCGGCACGGGCTGCACCACTCCGCCCAGAAGTCCACCAGGACGGGTAGGTCGGATTTCAGGACCTCCGCGTCAAACGTCTGCTCGGTCACTGCCACTGGCTTGGCCATTCTGTGCTCCTCCTCGCGAATCTGCGGCGGCCTTGGACTCCTGACCACCAGGTCCCTTAACCGCTCCCCAGGTTAGGGTATTCCCGCTATCATGTCCACAGGAGGTGCGTGATGCGCGGTGCGCTGCGGTTGGGAACCCTGCTTGGGATCCCGGTTGCCATCAACTACACATGGTTCATCGCGATCTGGCTCGTGGCGTGGTCCCTCGCCGGATCGTACTACCCACAGCAGTCCCCGGGCTTTGATGAGAGCACCTACTGGGCCATGGGCATCGTCTCCGCGCTGCTGCTGTTCGCCTCGGTACTGGCCCACGAGTTCGGCCACGCGCTGACCGCGCGTCGCTTCGGCATGCGGACGCACTCCATCGTGCTATTCCTCTTCGGGGGCGTAGCGCAGGTTGCCGAGGAGCCGCCCTCGCCGCGGGCTGAGTTCCTGGTGGCGATCGCCGGGCCCCTGACGAGTCTGGCGCTGGCAGCAGCGCTGTACGCGGTCTCGCCGATCCTCGGTGATCGGGCCCTGGGTACCATCATCCGGTACCTGGCCGTGGTGAACCTGATGCTGGGCGTTTTCAACATGGTCCCTGGGTTCCCGCTCGACGGCGGGCGCGTCCTGCGCGCCCTGCTGTGGCACAGATCAAACAACCTGCCCAGGGCGACTCGCATCGCGGCCCGCACCGGGCAGGTGGTCGCCGTGATGTTCATCGGCGCCGGGCTGGTCGTGCTGTCACGCAGCCTCATCACGGGCCTTTGGTTGGTGCTCATCGGATGGTTCCTCGACGCCGGGGCGCAGTCGTCCTACCAGCAGGTGGTGCTGCGCCAGGGTCTGGGCGGCGTGCGGGTGGGCGAGATCATGACGCGCGATCTACACACCGTTGAGCCATCGCTCACCGTGGAGCGCGCCATTGCCGATCATTTCCTCCCGCACAAGCACGGCGGATTCCCGGTCGTGTACGGCGATCACCTTGTTGGAATCGTGACGCTGCAGGACGTGGCCGCGGTTCCAAGCGACCGGCGCGCCGAGGTCGCCGTGCGCGAGGTCATGACACCGCGCGAGCGGCTGAAGACCGTACTGGTGGATGACTCGGCCTACGACGCGCTCGCGCGCATGATGCAGGCCGGGATAGGCCGCCTGCTGGTGCTCGACGACCGCGGCGACCTGGCGGGAATCGTAACCCGCAGCGATCTCCTGCACGTGCTGCGGCTCCGGGGCGGCGTGGAAGACTAGAGAGGACTAGAGCAGGAGCGCCGCGGCGGCCACGATGATCAGCGCCGCGGCCGAGGCGCCGCCGCAACCGATCCGGCGGCCACCGGCAGGCCGGGAGCCGCGCAGCGCCCTGCTTGCCGACAGCCGCGTGGCACGGCGCAGCGAGGCGATCGCCTCGCCCGTGCGGCCCATCTGCTTGTAAAGGCCACCCAGGTTCTGGTGGGCGATCCAGTAGTCGGGGTCCAGCGCGACCGCCCGCTGGTAGGCCTCCAGCGCCTGATCCAGCCGCCCTGTCTCCCTGCAGGCGTTCCCCAGGTTGCTCCACGCGGGCGCGTATCGCGGGTCCACGGCGACCGCGCGGGCGAATGCCTGCTCCGCTTCTCCCAGGCGGCGCTGGTGTGCGATCGCAACGCCGAGCTTGCTGAGCGCCGCGGCCGACGAAGGATCCGCCTCAACGGCGCGGCGGAAGGCGGCCTCGGCCTCGGGCCACTCGCCGGCTTCGAGGTGAGCCTCGCCTTGCGCCATGTGCGTGGAATGCGTGGAAGCGGATTCGCCGGTCAACGAGGTCGTCACCCTCGGGCAAGGTTCGGCATCAGGGCGCTGCGGCCCTGCGGGGCACGGGCGGGGTGGACAGGCGCCGGTAGAACCACCGCTTCACCCATTCCACCGCCAGCAGGTAGGTGAACACCAGCCCTGCCAGCACCACGAAGAAGGCCGGCGGCAGCGGCACGAACCCCAGGCGGCCGGCGATGGGCGCGAACGGCAGGGCGATGGCCACCGCGACAACGCCCAGCGACGCGCCTGCCAGCAATTGGTGGGGGCGGCTTCGGAATGGATTTCCGCGCGTGCGTATCACGAAGATGACCAAGACCTGCGTGGCGAGCGACTCGACGAACCACCCCGTGTGGAAGAATGCTTCGTGGGCCCGGAACACCTCCAGCAGAACGTAGAACGTGAGGAAGTCGAAGATCGAGCTCACCGGCCCCACCACCAGCATGAACTTCCGGATGAATCCCATGTCCCACGAGCGCGGGTGGGCCAGGTCCTCGGGGTCCACGCTGTCCGCGGGAATGGGCATCTCGGAGATGTCATAGAGCAGGTTGTTCAGTAGGATCTGCGCCGGCCTCATCGGTAGGAAGGGCAGCACCAGGGATGCCCCTGCCATGCTGAACATGTTCCCGAAGTTGGAGCTGGTGCCCATCATGATGTACTTCATGACGTTGGTGAACGTGCGCCGGCCCTCCATGACCCCGCCGTGGAGGACGCCCAGGTCCTGCTCCAGGAGAATCAGCTCCGCGGCCTCCTTGGCCACGTCCACCGCGCCTTCCACGGAGATGCCCACGTCCGCGGTGTGCATCGAGGGCGCGTCGTTGATGCCGTCTCCCATGTAGCCCACCACGTGTCCGCGCGCGCGGAGCGCGCGGATGACCCGGTTCTTCTGCGCCGGGTTCACGCGGCAGAACAGGTTGGCGGTGCCGGCGCGGGCCCCCAGCGCCTCGTCGTCCATCGCCGCGATCTCCGTGCCCAGCAGCACGCCGGACACCGTAAGCCCGATCTGCGCGCAGACGTGCTGGGTGACGAGTTCGTTGTCGCCAGTGACGACCTTGACCGTGACCCCGCACTCCGCCAGGCGGCGGAGCGCCTCGGACGCGCTCGCCTTCGGCGGGTCGAGGAATGCCGCGAATCCCGCGAAGACCAGCTCCGTCTCGTCGGTCACCACCGCGTGGGGATGATCTACGCCGACCGACCGCCAGGCCACTCCCAGGACCCGGAACCCTTCGCGGCCCAGGGAGTGGAACAGGGCCTGAATCCGCTCCAGTCCGGGGCGGTCCATCGGCCGGAGATCCGACGGCCCGTCCCCCTCATACATGGTTGAGAGGCGCAGGATGTCCTCCGGGGCGCCCTTGACCACCAGGAGCCGTTCCCGCTCCCCCTTCCGCCCCCCATCCCGCTCGCCCTCCCGCTCCCCTTCCCGTTCCACGAGCACCGAGACCCGGCGCCGCTCGAAGTCGAACGGCACCTCGTCTATGCGCGTCCAGCCGCGCACGTCAATCTCCACGTGTTCCAGGATCGCCTCGTCCAGCGGGCTGCGCAGGCCGGTCTCGAAGACGCTGTTGATGTAGGCGAGCTCCAGCACTCGCTCGCTCTCGCGCCCGAATCCGTCCAGGTGGCGTTCCAGATGGATGCGCGCCTGGGTCAGCGTTCCGGTCTTGTCGGTGCACAGCACGTCCATGCTGCCCAGGTCCTGGACCGCGGCCAGCCGCTTCACAATGACCTTCTTCTCGGCCATCCGCAGCGCGCCCCTGGCAAGGGTCACCGAGACCACCATGGGCAGAAGTTCAGGGGTCAGCCCCACCGCGAGCGCGAGCGCGAACAGAAACGCTTCCAGGAGAGGCCTGTGGAACAGTGTGTTCACCATCAGCACGAACAGCACCATCAGGACGGTCAGGCGCATGATGAGCAGGCCGAACTGGCGCGTCCCCTGCTCGAACGCGGTCGGTGGGGCCTGCCTGCCCAGGGTGTCGGCGATCTCGCCCAGCGCCGTGGCTCCCCCGGTGCGGTAGATCAGGACGCGCCCGCTGCCGCTGATTACCGAGGTGCCCATGAAGACCGCGTTCTCGGCCCCGGCCATCCCCACGCTCCCCGTGAGGTCGCCGGAGCGCTTCTCCACCGGGTACGGCTCGCCGGTCATGAGCGCCTGGTTCACGAACAGGTCGCGCGATTCCAGTACGCGGCCGTCGGCAGGCACCAGGTCGCCGGCGGCCAGCATCACGACGTCACCGGGCACCACCCGTTCTGCCGGAACCTCCGTGGGGGCGCCGTCGCGGAGGGCTGTGACGCGCACCGCGACCGAGTTCTTCAGCCGCTCCGCGGCGCGGCCGGCCTTGTGCTCCTGCACGAAGTCCAGTGTCACGCTCATCAGCACAATGGCGCTGATGATGAAGAAGCTGGTGGCATCGCCGGTGAGGGCGGAGATTCCGCTGGCGACCACCAGTACGATCACCAGCGGATTGCGGAACCGTGAAAGGAACTCGACAAGCAGGGCCCGCTGCCCGCGCGGGCGCAGCACGTTGGGCCCGTGGCGGATCAGGCGCGCATCGGCCTCGGCGCTACTCAGCCCGGACGAATCCGAGCGTAGATCGTCTGCCAGCGCTGCCAGCGGCCGCGTCCAGAATGTGTCTTCAGTCTCACGGGCAGGGGCGGGCATAGGGCCTGCCGCGTGTCTTCTCCGGCAATCACGCTCCACCCTGCGCCCGCGATCGGGCCGTGCCGCGGCGGCCCGCGACAGCCCAGGGCGGCCCGCCCGCGAAACGGTGGCCCGCCTACGACGCCGCGGCCCAGAGCGGAAGGTCGGCGCAGGCAGACGCCAGGCGCCGCACCTCCACGGAGCGGAAGGCGTGGCGGAGGGCCCTGGCCTGAAGGTACGGCCCGAGCGCTCCCTCGGGCGGCGGGCCGGATCCCGTGATAAGGTCCGCGGCCTCGTCGTCGTCGGTGCACAGCACGAGCGAGCGGGCGCGCGCACGCCGCGCCTCCCAGAGCGCGAGCAGGACCGCCCTGCACGCAGCGGGCGCGGTGTCCCCGTGCCGCAGCCGCCTGACCACCGTGCGCGCGGCGCAGCCGCCCTCCCAATGCATCACCACCTTGATAACGTCGGGCCCGGCAGGCGCCGGACACACCGAGACCGACGCGTGCAGCCTCCGCCTCACCAGGGCGCCTCCAGCGCGGCCGCGGCCAGGACACATGCGACGAGGAGGAGCACCTTCAGCCGGACCGCCTTGCGGTCGTCCCACAGGCGGGCCCAGGCGCCCTCGGAATACGCGGCCAGAATCATGCCGGTCCCCCGACTGGTCTCCCGGCGGGTCCTACGCCCGGCCCTCCTGCCGGCCCTCCGGCCGGGAAGCGCCGCAGCAGGCCGACCACCTTGCCCAGGATCTCGAACTCGCCCCGGTTCGGAGTGTAGGCCGGGTTCTCGGGCCGCAGATACGGACCGCCGCCTTCCACAGCCAGGCGCTTGACCGTGGCCTCCTCGCCCTGGAGCGCAACGACGATATCTCCGGCGCTGGCAGTGGCCTGGCACCGGACGATCACCAGGTCGCCATCAATAATCCCGGCGCCGGTCATGCTGTCACCCCGCACCGTGAGAAGGAAGCTCTCGTCGCTCCATCCGACGAAGCGCCTGGGGATCGGGATCATGTCCTCAATGTGTTGTTCCGCCAGCACCGGCGTGCCCGCGGACACGCGCCCGACCAGGGGCAGGTGAACGGCTTCCTCGCCTTCTTTCAATGGCGTGCGGTCGGTGATCTCGAGCACCCGCATCCGATCGCCGTCGCGGCGCAGGAATCCCTTGCGGGCCAGGGCGGAGAGGTGTTGGTGCACGGTGGATGGTGACCGCATCCCGAGCGCATGCCCGATCTCGCGCACGGAGGGCACGATGCCGGTTCGGCGAATGCTGGTCGCTATGTGGCGGAGGATCTCGTGCTGCCTAGGGGTCAGAGGGCTGGTCATGCGCCACCTCCGCCCCAACCATAACGAACGTTTGTTCGTATAGCAACCCCGCGGGTGAGCGAACAAGTGTACGGTAGTCTTGCCTGGCGGCGCCTGCTCGCCCTGGCTTGCTCGGACGCGCGATTTCTAGCCCGGACGGGTCAGGAGGCCTGCCAGGAGTGCCGGATCCAGGTTGCCGCCACTGACCACGGCCACTGCCGGACGGTGCCTGACCAGGCCTGCCAGCAGCGCTGCCACGGAAACGGCGCCTGACGGCTCGACCGCCAGGTGCGCCTCCACGCAGAGACGGCGGACCGCATCCAGGATGGCATCGTCGTCCACGGCCACGAACTCGTCCACCGCCCGGCAGGTGGCCTCCCATGTGAGCTCCCCGGGCGTCTGCCCGCGCAGGCCGTCGGCAACAGTGTCCACCGAGGGCACCGAGACCCGCTTCCCGGCCGCCCGCGATGCCGCGAACCTGGCCACGTTGAGCGGCTCCACGCCGATTATCCGCACCTGCGGCCGCAGCGCCTTGATCGCGAGCGCCACGCCGGAGAGCAGGCCGCCGCCGCTGGCCGGAACCGCCACCGCTGCCAGGTCCGGGACCTGTTCCAGGATCTCAAGGCCGCAGGTCCCCTGGCCCGCGATCACCAGGGTGTCGTCAAACGATGGCACCATGTGGAGCCCTCGCTCCTGGGCCAGGCGCGTCGCCATATCGTACCGCTCCGACATCGTGGTTCCGCACCGGACCAGCTCGGCGCCATATCCGGTGATCGCGTTGGCCTTGACCTGGGGTACCGTCTGCGGGACCACGACGACCGCCGGGATGCCCAGGCGCGCGGCCACGTAGGCAACCGCCTGCCCGTGGTTGCCGGAGGAGGCGGTAACCACGCCCGGCACCTTGCCCGCGACCGTGCAGAGGTGGTTCGCTGCCCCGCGCACCTTGAACGACCCTGTCGTCTGGAGGCTCTCCAGCTTCAATAGGATTCCCTGCCGCTCGTCCCATGGGTGAACCGGCGTGCGGCGCGCATAGGGCGCGATGCGCGCGACCGCTTCCTGGATATCGGCTAGTTCAGGCACGCGACCGCCGCCTGGCACGGTCATGAGTCGCCCTCCTTGCCCGCGGTCCACCGCAGATTGAGCTTGCGGGCCGCGGCGACCTCGTCGAGGCGCGTCACCACGGTGCTCTGCGGCGCGTTCCTCACGGTCTCGGGGTCGGTCGCGCACTCCCCGGCCACGCGGATCATCGCGTCGGCGAACGCGTCCAGCGTCTGCCTGCTCTCGGTCTCGGTCGGTTCGATCAGGATTGCCTCGCTCACGATCAGCGGGAAGTAGACCGTGGGCGCGTGGAATCCGTGATCCAGCAGGCGCTTGGCGATTTCCAGCGTCCTGATCCCGTGCTGCTCCTTCTGTCTGCGGCCCGACAGCACGAACTCGTGCATGCACCTGCGATCGTATGGCAGATCGAAGTGGGGCCTCAGCAGCGCCAGCAGGTAGTTGGCGTTGAGCACCGCCGCCTCGGACACCTGGCGAAGCAGGGGCCCGTACGCCAGCAGGTAGGCGTAGGTGCGCACGAAGATCCCGAAGTTGCCGTTGAAGGCGCGCACGCGACCTATGGACTTGGGTCGGTCTCCGTCCAGGAGGAAGCGGTCGCCGTCGCGCTCGACCGTCGGGGCCGGCATGTACGGCTCGAGCAGGCGCTTCACAGCAACCGGTCCGGCACCGGGGCCTCCGCCGCCGTGGGGCGTGCCGAAGGTCTTGTGCACGTTCATGTGCATGACATCGAAGCCCTGGTCGCCCGGGCGCGTGATGCCCAGCATCGCGTTGAAGTTCGCGCCGTCGAGGTACATCAGCGCGCCACAGTTGTGCACTATCTCGGCCACCTCGTAGATGCCTTCCTCGAACAGCCCCAGGGTGTTGGGGTTGGTCAGCATGAGAGCGGCAACAGAGCCGTCGGCGGCGCGGCGCAGCGCGGCGTGGTCAATGTTTCCGCGGGCGTCGCTGCGCACGGTTGTAACCTCGAACCCGCACATGGCCGCGGACGCCGGGTTGGTGCCGTGCGCCGAGTCGGGCACGATCACGCGGGTGCGGCGTTCGCCGCGGTCCTCCAGGTACGCCCGGATCATCATGAGCGCGGTCATCTCTCCGTGCGCCCCTGCCGACGGCTGGAAGGTGACCCGGTCCATCCCGCTGATCTCGCAGAGCATCTGCTCGAGGCGCCACAGGAGTTCGAGCGCTCCCTGCGCCAGCGGCGCGGGCGTGTTGGGGTGGAGCCGGGCAAACCCGGCCAGGCCCGCGGCGTCCTCGTTGACCTTTGGGTTGTACTTCATCGTGCACGACCCGAGCGGGTAGAACCCTGCATCCACGGAGTAGTTCCGGTGCGAGAGCCGCGTGTAGTGCCGCACGAGATCGAGCTCGCTCACCTCGGGCAGGGTCGGTGGGGTGTTCCGGAGGTGCTCCGCGTCAACGATCGTCTCCATCGGCACGTCGGGCACGTCCGGAGCAGGAGGGGCCGCGGCGATGCGGCCGGGCATGCTGCGTTCAAAGATCACCGGCATGGTCGTCGGCGGCCTGGTCATCGGACGATCGCCTCCTTCACCGCTTCCACGAACGCGTCAATCTGCCCTCGCGTGCGCGCCTCGGTGACGCAGACGAGCCAGCCGTCCGGCAGGTCCGGATACCAGGCCCCCAGCGCCAGGCCTCCCAGGAACCCGGCCTCGGCCAGCCGCCCGTTGAGCTGGTCGGGCGGCAAGGGTGTCCTCAGCACGAACTCGTTGAAGACCGGGGCGGCGAATGCCCGGCTGATGCCCGCTACGGCGGTCAGCCTCTCCATCGCGTAGTGCGCCCGGCGGGCGTTCACCTCGGCCACGCGGCGCATTCCCCCAGGGCCTAGCGCGGCCATGTAGACCGCTGCCGCGAGGGCGTTCAGGGCCTCATTTGTGCAGATGTTGCTGGTTGCCTTCTCGCGCTTGATGTGTTGCTCGCGCGCCTGAATGGTAAGGACGAAGCCCCTGCGGCCGTCGCGGTCCTTGGTCATCCCTACAAGGCGGCCGGGCATGCGTCGGACAAACTCCCGGCGAGCCGCGAGCATCCCCAGATACGGGCCTCCGTAGTTGAGGTGATTGCCCAGCGGCTGGCCTTCTCCGGCCACGATGTCGGCGCCGTAATCGCCGGGCGGGCGCAGCAGGCCCAGGCTGATCGGCTCAGCCACGGCAGCGATCAGCAGCGCCCCGGCTTCGTGCGCCACCTGCGCCAGGGCGGCTCCCTGCTCGATGCATCCAAAGGCGTTGGGTGACTGCACCATGACCGCCGCCGTCTCCGGCCCGGTTGCCGCGCGGATCTCCCCGGGGGGTGTCACCCCGTCGCGGTGCGGAACCTCGGTCACCTCGATTCCCAGGTGGCGCGTGTACGTGCGCAGCACCTCGCGATAGTGGGGGTGCACGGCGCTCGAGGTCACCACCCGGTTGCGGCCGGTCAGGTCGCGGGCCATCACCGCCGCCTCTCCGAGCGCGCTGGCACCGTCGTACATCGAGGCGTTTGCCACGTCCATTCCGGTCAGCTCGCAGAGCATCGTCTGGTACTCGTAGGCCGCCTGCAGCTCTCCCTGCATAACCTCGGCCTGATATGGCGTGTAGGCCGTCACGAACTCGGCCCGGCCTGCCAGGCGCCATACCACGCTGGGGATCTCGTGGTCGTATGCGCCAGCACCCAGGAAGCTGACCATGTGGTCCGCGTGTGCGTTCTTGTCGGCGAGGCGCCGTAAGTGATCAAGCAGCTCTCCCTCTGGAAGGGCGGGCGGCAGTTCCAGCGGCCGCTTCATGCGGGCGGCCGCGGGGATCTCCGCGAACAGATCCTCCAGGCTCGCGACGCCGGCGACTCGTAACATCTCCTCTATCTCGCCGCCGGTCAGCGGCAGATACCTGTGCGGTTGCCATCCAGCAGCGGGATTCACGTCTGCTCTGCCCCTACCAGGGCCCCGTATGCTTCGGCGTCCAGGAGTTGCTCCCACTCGTCGGGGGCGGACATCTCTATCACGACCATCCAGGCAGCCCCGTGCGGGTCTTGGTTGATGGTCTCGGGACCGTCAACCACCGCCTGGTTCACCTCCACGACCCTGCCGGAGACCGGCGCGTAGAGGTCGCTGGCCGCCTTCACAGACTCGATCGCCCCAAACGCCTGCCCGGCGCGCACTTCAGCGCCCACGTTGGGCAGCTCGACGAAGACAATGTCGCTGAGCCGCTCCGCGGCGAATGCTGTTATTCCGATGCGGACCCTGCCGTTCTCCCTCTTGGCCCACTCGTGGTCGCGCGTGTACTTTCGGTCTGTCGGGAACATGCCTCACCTCTCGGGTTGGTTCTCGGTTCAGTCTCTTCTTGGTTCTTGCGTGCGCCGGTAGAACGGCAGCCGAACCACGCGGGCGGGAACCGGCGAGCCCCGGACCGTGATTTCCAGGCCGGTTCCGCGAGCGGCCGCTTCCCTCGGCACATAGCCCATGCCGATCGGGCGGCGGAGCGAAGGCGAGAACGTTCCGCTTGTGACGCCCCCGGCGCGGTCGCCCCCGGCGCGGATCTCGCACCCGTGCCGTGGTATGGCCCTTCCGTACGCCTCGAATCCGACCAGACGTCTTGCTACGCCCCCTGTGCGCTGGTGCTCCAGCGCCGGCCTGCCTATGAACTCCTCCTTGTCGAACTTCACCGTCCAGGCCAGGGGCGCCTCCAGCGGAGAGGTCGTCTCGTCAATGTCCTGCCCGTAGAGCATCATGCCGGCCTCGAGGCGAAGCGTGTCGCGGGCGCCCAGCCCGACCGGAATCAGCCCGTGCGGCCGACCGGCCTCCACGAGTGCCTCCCAGACTCGGGGCGCGTGGTCCCAGGCCGAGGCGATCTCGAAGCCATCTTCGCCGGTGTATCCTGTCCGCGTGACCGCCACCGGAACGCCCTGCGCCGCGAGTCCATCGAGGCGGCCAAATGGCCGCAGGCCCGCGAGCGAGGCTCCGGACACCGCTGCGAGCACCGCCTCGGCCCTGGGCCCCTGCAGGGCCAGGAGGGCCACGCCGTCAGAGATGTCCCGTACCATCGCCGGCGCTGCGTGTTCCTGGATCCAGGCCAGATCTTTGGCTCTGGTGCCGGCGTTCACTATGAGGAGATACTCCTGTTCGGCCGTGCGGAAGAGGGTCAGGTCGTCAATCACGCCGCCTGCCGGACTACACATCGGGGAGTACAGCCCTTGGCCCACTGCCAGCGGCCGGGCATCGTTGGTAATCAGCCGCTGCACCGCCGCGAGCGCATGTGGACCTTCGACGAGGATCTCGCCCATGTGCGACACGTCAAAGAGCCCGGCGCGCGTGCGCACCGCCAGGTGCTCCTCCACCAGGCCCGCGTACTGCACGGGCATCTCCCATCCCGCGAACGGCACCATCCGGCCGCCCGCGGCCCGGTGAGCCTCGTAGAGCGAGGTGCGGCGCAGGGCCGCGCCACCAATCACTTCTGCTGTCCTTGCGAGAGAAGCGCAACCACCTCGGCGTCTTCCACCTGTGTGAAGTCCTCGTAGAACTGCCCGACCGCCTGGAAGAAATCCGGGGCGCTCAAGCAGACCACCTCGTCCGCCTCCCTGGCCATGCGGGCGACCGACTCAGGAGGTGCAACCGGCACGGCCGCCACCAGGTGGCCCGGCGCCATGGCGCGCACGGCGCGCAGCGCCGCGATGAGGGTGGCGCCGGTTGCGATGCCGTCGTCGAGCACGATGACGGTCCGGCCGGCCAAGGATGGGAGTGACCGGCCCCCACGATACGCCTTGACGCGCCTGGCGATCTCAGCGCGCTGCGCCTCGGTCTCCTGCTCCAGATAGGCCGCGCTCACGCCGTGCGCCATCTCGTCCAGCACGGCCGCGCCGCCTTCGGCCACCGCGCCGATCGCCAGCTCGGGGTTGTAGGGCGCGCGCAGCTTCCTCGGCACGATCACATCCAGCAGCGCGCCCAGCCGGTCGGCGACCTCCCGGCCCACCACCACTCCGCCTCGCGGCACCGCGAGAACCACAGGGTCCTGGTCCCGCAGGTGGTCGAGGGCCGCGGCCAGGTGGCGGCCTGCGTCTCGCCTGTTGGTGAAGACCATGATGGCCGCGCGCCTATGCTTCGTCTATCGCGCGCTGCTCTTCCTCCGATAGGGTATATGTGGACCGTCCGCCGGTCACGGGCTTGGCATACCCGCGCGCGCCATCGCGGTCGTTGAGCACGCTCAGCACGACCCCGTCCCGGCGCGCGTCCAGCAATGCGAGACTGAAGCTTAGGTGCCCCCCGAGCTCCTTGAAAGCATCGTACCTTACCAGCCCGGTGTGCTGGAGACTGCGCTGGGCCTGCTCGCCCAGGCGGTCCACACGCCCCCCCAGGTGTTCAATCTGCCGGGCGGCTGCTCCCACCTCGCGCTGGAGCGCCGCCACCCGCTCCACGAACGCCGGGTCGCCGCCAGCAGCAGCAACCTGCCGCGAGAGCCCCCGGAGCCGCAGGGCCATGGCCACCACCGCGATTACAAGCGCTCCGGTGGCCACAAGCAGGTAAAGAATAAGGGAATCAGAGGTCAATGGCATCTCAGGATTTCGCCTCCAGGATCGGGACTGTTCTCTTCCATACCGTCCTGCCTACCTCCTGTTGCCCGCTACAGGCCCACGGCGCGCGTCAAGACCCGCAGGTATGGCAGCGCGGCCGTCAGCAGGACGGAGATGACCAGCGCCGGAAGCATGTTACCAACGCGGACCTTGCGAACCCGGAGGATCCCCAGGCCCAGCCCGATAATCAGGGCGCCGCCGGTGGCGGTGAGCTCGCGCGTCATCTCCTGTGTCATGACGCTGTGCACCGCGCCTGCCGCCAGCGTCAGCGCGCCCTGGTAGAGCAGCACCGTACCCGCCGACAGCAGCACGCCGACACCCAGCGCCGCGCCGATGGCGACCGCCGAGATGCCGTCCAGGAGCGACTTCGTATAGAGAAGCACGGGCGTCTGCCCCAGCCCATCCTGGATCGCGCCGAGCACGGTCATCGGCCCGACGCAGAACAGCAGACTGCTCGTGACGAACGCCGCCGCCACGGTGTTCTCGTTTGTCTGGGACCCGTACATCCGCTCGGCCCAACGCCCCAGCGCTTCGATGCCCTCCTCGATGTGGATCGCCTCTCCGATGATTCCCCCGAGCACGAGACTCGCGATTACGATAAGCACGTTGCCGGTCTGCAGCGCCATCTGAAAGCCGATAAGCAGGGTGGCCAGGCCGATGCCCGCCATGACCGTCTCGCGCACCCGCTCGGGAAACCGGTGGCGCAGGGCCACCCCTGCCAGCCCTCCGGCGGTGACGGCCATGGCGTTGACGATCGTGCCTTCCATATCAGACCGCTCCGGCAAGGCCCAGCGCCGGCGCGACATCGCGCATCGCCGCGATCACAAGCGTTGTGTGCTCCTCGAACGGCACGCCCAGCGTCTCCGTGGCGCGCAACATCTCGTCCCGGTCCACAGCGCGGGCGAATGCCTTGTCCTTCATCTTCCTGCGAACGGCCGCGGCATCCACGTCGTCGAGGCTGCGCGAGGGCCGGACGAGCGCAACCGCCACGATGAACCCGGTGAGTTCATCGCAGGCGTGCAGCGTGTGTTCCATGCGTGACTGCCTGGACACGCCGGTGTAGTCGGCGTGGGAGAGGATCGCCCGGCACACGACCTCGGGATAGCCCATCGCCCGCAGGTGCTCGACTCCCCGGATCGGGTGTCCGGCGTCCGCGGAAGGAAACCGCTCGTAGTCCATGTCGTGTAGCAGACCCACCATTCCCCAGAGGTCCTCGTCCTCCCCGAACTGCCTGGCATAAGAGCGCATCGCGGCCTCTACCGCGAGCATGTGCTTGCGCAGGTTTGGGGTGGGCGTCCACTCGCACAGGAGGGCCCAGGCTTCGTCGCGCGCGGGCAGGCGTACGGCGTCCTCTGTCATCGGGGCTTTCCTCCTTGCCGCGTCAACGCGTCCAGGAGCCGCTCCAGATCCGCGGGCGTGTAGAAGGTGATCCTGATCTCGCCGGAGCCGTTCCGCCGCAGCCGTAGGCGCACCTGGGTTCCCAGCGCGTCTTGGAGGCGTTGTTGAATAATATTGATCTCTCCTGCGTCTCGGCGGGCGCGCGCCGGTATTCCACGTGAAATAGCGCGCGGGCGGGCCCGAGATTCGGTCTCCCTGACCGAGAGGCCCTTCGCCTCCACTTCCTTCCAGACAGCCAGGAGGCGGCGCGGGTCCTCTATCGCCAGCAAGGCCCGGGCATGACCTTCGGTGATACGCCCTGCCGTGAGCGAGGCCTGAACCTCGGCGGGAAGAGTCAGCAGGCGCAGGGTGTTCGCTACCGAGGGCTGGCTCCTGCCAACCCGGCGGGCCACGGCCTCCTGGGTGAGGTGGAACTCGTCCTGGAGGCGCCGGTAGGCGGTTGCGCGCTCCATCGGGTTGAGGTTCTCGCGCTGCAGGTTCTCGACAAGCGCTGCCTCTAGGGCGCCGCGGTCGTCCAGGTGGCGCACCAGGGCAGGCACGGTCCTCAACCCGGCAGCGGCCGCGGCCCGCCACCTGCGCTCCCCGGCGACCAGCTCGTAGCCGTCCGGCATGGGCCTTACCAGCACGGGCTGCAGCACGCCGTGCTCCCGGATGGATGCGCCCATCTCCGCCAGGGACTCCTCGTCAAATCCAGTACGGGGCTGCATGCGGTTAGGCCGGATCCTGTCTATCGGCAGCTCGATGGCTCCGGATGGGGCCTCTGGTCCGGCTCCGGGGATCAGGGCTCCCAGCCCGCGGCCCAGGGCGCGCCGCGGAGAATGCGCCGGGTCAGGGGCTTGGCGTTCAGTGTCGGCCACGCTGTATCACCTCCTGGCACAGCGCCCGGTAGGCCTGGGCGCCGCGCGAGCCGGGATCGTACAGCGTGATCGGCTTGCCGTGGCTGGGCGCCTCGGCCAGACGCACGCTGCGCGGAATGACACTCTGATAGACGCGCTCACCGAAGAACCGCCGGACTTCGCCGGCGACCTGATCGGAGAGGTTGGTCCGGGAATCAAACATCGTCAGCAGCACGCCGCTGATCTCGAGGCCCTGGTTCAGGTGCCTCTGCACCAGCTCGATCGAGCGGAGAAGCTGTTTCAGCCCCTCCAGCGCGTAGTACTCGCACTGAATCGGTATGAGGACCTCGGTTGCCGCGGCGAGCGCGTTGATCGTCAGCAGTCCCATGGCCGGAGGGCAGTCCAGCAGGATTAGCGGGTAGTCGGCCGTGCCCAGCGCGCCCCGGAGCCGGGCCTCCGGCCCCTGCGTGCCTGCCAGCTCAACCTCCACCCCGGCCATGTGGATACTGCTGGGCGCAACGTACAGTCCTGGAACCTCCGCGGCTACCACTATCTCCTCCAGGGCCGCGCCGTTCATCAGCACGTCATACGTGGAGGCGGAGTGGGGGCTCCTCTCGATGCCCAGGCCGCTGGTTGCGTTGGCTTGCGGGTCCAGGTCCACCAGGAGCGTCCGGAATCCTTCGGCTGCCAGGCACGCGCCCAGGTTGACGGCCGTCGTGGACTTGCCGACGCCGCCTTTCTGGTTGACTATCGCGATGATCCTTCGCACGGCCCCTCGGGTGGATGCTTCAACGCCGCGGCCGGCCCTTCCCCCTTGCGGGGCGGGGGGGCGCCCAGGCGGCGCCCGCTACGCGGGAACTCCGGAGGCGTCGGGCGCTGTTTGCGCAGCACCAGGGCCGCGCGCAGCCGGTTGGTGGTGGGAAGGGTGCCGAGCGAGCAGGACTCAACCTCCCCTCCCAGCGCCCCCACGAGCCGGCTCGCTGCGCTGGCCTCCTCAGCAACCTTTGGGCCCCTGAGGAGTACTGCCGCGCCTCCGGGCTCCACCAATGGAAGAGTGAGTTCGCAGGTCGCGCCCAGATGGGCTGTCGCGCGCGAGACGGCCAGGCCAAATGCCTCCCGAAAGCCCTGCTCGCGGCCGAGCGCCTCTGCCCGCGCCCAGCGGATCTCAACATCCGGAAGGTCGAGCGCTACCCGGAGGTGCTCGAGAAAAGCAACGCGCCGCCTGGAGGCCTCGACCAGCACAATGCGCAGGTCCGGCCGGACTATCTTCATCGGGACGCCAGGGAATCCGGCGCCCGACCCCACGTCCACGACCCTGCACCCGGGCGGCACAACGCAGGCCTTTAGCGGGAGCAGTGAGTCCAGGAGGTGCAGGCCCTCCAGCTCGTCGGCGCTGGTGGCGGCGGTCAAGTTCAGCCGCCCCTTCCATGAGAGCAGCTGCTGCAGGAAACGCTCGAATCGGTCAAGGGCGGCGGGGGCCAGTGCGATGCCGAGCAGCGTGGTGCCTGACTGCAGGCGCGCGAGTCGCGTGGTCACTCCTCGTGCGCTGGCTCGCTCCCCGCGTCGGCGGTGCGGCGGGGATCCTCGGCGGCGCGCGGCAGCACCACAACGTGGCGCGCGTCGTCTTCCCCCTGGCTGCTCGTGGTAACCCTGGCATCGTCCTTGAGCATCAGGTGGGCAGACCTGCGGTCGCGGGCGCTCATGGGCGCCAGGGCGACCGGCGTGCCTTCGCTGGCCGCGCGCTCGGCGGCGCGGCGGGCCGCCTCCTGCACCTCTCGCTCCCGGCGCATGCGGTAGCCCATGGCATCCACGCCCAGGTGAATCTTGCGCCCGAACAGCCGCTGCATATGAAGGCCCGCGATCATCTCTAGGGCGTCCAGCGCGCGGCCGTCCCTGCCGACCAGCCCGGCCAGGGTGCGGCCCTGCAATGTTGCCATAAGGCCGTCAGGGGCCTCTTCGATGCTCACGGTGGCCGGGAAGCCCATGAGCCGGGCGATCTCTGCTATGAGCGCTCCCAGGGTGTCGGCGGCGCCGGGCCGCATGGTGATCCGAACGCGCGCCTCTCTTCCTCCGAAGCCCAGCAGGGCCGCCTTGGGCTCCTGGAGGATCTCGACGTCCACCTCGCTCCGCGTGACGCCGAGCAGGGCGAGCGCCTTCTCCACGGCCTCATCAACGGTGCGTCCCGAGGCCTCCGCGGAGGTCATCGGTCGTCCTGGGCTCCGGGCTTGCGCTTGGCCTTCGCAGCCGCGGTGGGCTGCCGGGGTGGGGCTACCTTCACCGGGCGCGGGGGCCCGATCACGATGAAGTACTCCGCGATGTAGGCCACCGTGGAAGAGATCCAGTACACGGAAAGGCCAAGTGGGAACTGCGTGGAGAACCATGCGATCATAATCGGCATAAAAATAAACATCTTGGCCTGTTGTGGATCAGTGATGGACATCTTCTGCTGGTAGTAGGTAGTCAGGCCGCTCAGGACTGGGATCAGGATCAGCAGGGGGTTGTCGAGGAACACCTGGACCGGCCAGGGGTGGGCCTCCAGGGGCAGCCCGAACAGCTTCTCCCCGCCGAACAGCCCCGGCTTTCTCAGGAGCGCGAAGAGGGCGTACAGCACCGGCAGTTGCAGCAGGAGGGGCAGACACCCGCCCAGCGGGTTTACCTTGTGCGCGCGATAGAGGTTCATCACCTCGGCGTTCAGTTGTTTGGGGTCTTCCTTGTACTTGCGCCGCAGGACCTCCATCTGCGGCGCCAGGGCCTGCATCGCCTTCATGGATCCAAGTTGCTTGCGCGTCAGGGGGTGCAGGACGAGCTTGATCGCGATCGTCAGCAGCACGATTGCCGCCACGTAGTTCTGGGTGACGCCGTGGAAGGCCTGGAGCACGCTCTGCAGCAGCGTCACAATGGCTTCAAACACGCGATGTCCTCCTCTTGCTCATCTTGGAACAGGATCGTGTCCGCCTGGATGGAACGGATGGCAGCGGGCGATTCGCCGCACCACGAGCGGCAGCCCCCGCAGCGCGCCGTGGCGCTCGATTGCCTCGGCCGCATACTCCGAACAGGAGGGATAGAAACGGCAGGCGCGCGGCAGCAGGGGGGAGAGAAACCGTCTGTATGCCGCGATCACGGCGAGCAGGATCCGCGTCATCTGCCACTCTCCTCCGCCGCGCGGGCCATCCCGGCCCGGTCCAGGGCAATGCCCACGGCACCGCGAAGATCGGCGTATCTCGCCGCTGCTGCTGCCCGGCGAGGAACCACCACCATGTCCGCGCCGGCGCGGATGCGCGATTGCTCGGCACGGACCGCCTCACGCAGCCGCCGCCGGATGCGGTTGCGCGCAACGGCGCCGCCGAACCGCCTGCTCACGACCAGGCCCAGGCGCACGCGCTCGGTGCCGTTGGGCCGGGCGTGCAGGACGAGCAGCGCGGTCGTGCAGCGGGATCCTTCGCGATACACGCGGCGAAAGTCTTCCTCTCGGGACAAGCGGCCAATACTGTGGGTGAGCACAACAGCGCCCTACCCGGAGACGGTCAGCCGGTGCCTCCCCTTCGCCCGCCGGCGCTTCAGCGTCTGGCGCCCGCCCGGTGTGCGCATCCGCGCGCGAAAGCCGTGTACGCGCCCGCGCTTCCGCTTCTTCGGTTGAAATGTTCGCTTCACTTGGGGACCCTCCACTACACAACAGGCCCACTATAGCACAGCCCCTTTGCCGCGGCAACGCGCGTTTGGCGCCGCATCGCAGCGTCCTGGGCATACCCTGTGGATAACCCCCGCGGCTGTCCACATCTTTGCCCGCGGCTGTCCGAACCGTGCTCGATTCAGGCCCCTGGTTCGCCTGCGGTTGCGCGAAAATGCCCCCAGAACCCCCTCCGATGTCCACAGGGTTTTCCACACCTGTGGATAACGTCCGGGTCCCGCCGCTGTTGCTGGTTTCCGGGTTGCCGCCGGACAGAGGATGCCGGGTGCGGCAGCGCGAATCCCTTGTCCGTCCGGGTCGCGTTATCCACACCCTTGCCGTTCCTGTGACCGTCCAGGGGTGGGCGTGAAATCCGATGCCCGGGGGTCTGCGGGGTAGGAGTCTGCGCGGTGGTGGCCAACCACTACCGGGCGCAGCGGGGACTCGATGTCCATTCGTGAGATCATCGCGCGGCTGATCGAGGAGCGGCGCGTCGCGCCGCTGCCTGTCGGCGACGAGGCCGAGCCGGAGGTGCGCCTCGCGGTTTACGACTCGCCACTGGCGGCTCCGCGGGTGATCTCGCTGCGCGGGGACGATTTCCACACGCTCGTCGGCGAGCTGGCGGCGCGCACATATGCGGTATCGCGCGAACGCGGGGGGCGAGTGCCGTTTGTTGTCATCAAGGAGATCGTTGAGAACTTGATACACGCCTACTTCCACAACGCCACGGTCACGGTCCTCGATGACGGCAACACGATACGCATCGCCGACCAGGGACCGGGGATCTCCGACAAGGAGCGCGCCGCAGTGCCTGGGTTCTCCACCGCCACCGCCGAGATGCGGCGGTTCATCCGCGGCGTCGGCAGCGGGCTGCCGGTGGCAAAGGAGCAGATGCAGTTTCTTGGCGGCTCGCTATCCATAGAGGACAATCTGGACCGTGGCACCGTGGTCACGCTGCGCATACAGCAGGAGCCGCCCGCCCCAGAGCCGACCCCGGAGCCGGCTCTTCGTCGGGCCCCGGCGATCACCCCGCGGCAGAAGAAGGTGCTCCTGCTGGTCGCCGAGTTGGGCGCCGCCGGCCCCACGACGATCGCCAAGGAGCTCGACATCAGCCACAGCACGGCGTACCGTGAGCTTCAGGCCCTGGAAGCCCTCAAGCTCGCAACGGGGAAGGGGCGCGGCAAGCGCACCCTCACCGAGGAGGGCATTGCCTTCCTAGATGAGATCTTCAAGTCCTGATGGAGTGACCGCTGGATATCGCGCATCGCGAGAGGAGCCGGCCGTGACGATCGAAGTCTCCCCCGCCGAGTTGTGGACGGAAGCCCTGCGACGAATGGAGGGGCAGCTCAACAAGCCGACCCTCGAGTCGTTTCTGCGGGTGATGCGTCCCGTCGGTCTCCAGGATGACACCTTTCACTTCTCCGTCCCTAACCGCTTTGCGAAGGACTGGGTGGAGCAGCGGCTGACCGACACGATCCGGCGCGCACTGCGCGTCGTGATCGGTCGCGACGTCGGCGTGCGCGTTTCGGTTGTCGAGGCCCCGCCGCCGGCCCAGGGCCCCGCGGCCCCGGCGCAATCTCCACGCACCGCGGCGCCGTCCTCTCCTGCGCCCTCCCGCGTTCCCGAAGGGATCCACATCTCGCCCAAGTACACCTTCGAAACGTTCGTCGTGGGAGCCGGAAACCGGTTCGCCCACGCGGCCGCGATGGCCGTGGCCGAGTCGCCCGCGCGGGCCTACAACCCCCTGTTCATCTACGGCGGCGTTGGCCTGGGCAAGACTCACCTGCTCCAGGCCATCGGGCACCGGGTGCTGCACGGCGCGGGCATCGCGCGGGTCGCGTACGTGAGCAGCGAGAAGTTCACCAACGAGTTGATCAACTCGATCCGGGACGACAAGACGCTAGAGTTCCGGCAGCGGTACCGCAGCGTAGACGTCCTGCTCATAGACGACATCCAGTTTCTGGCGGGAAAGGAGCGAACGCAGGAGGAGTTCTTTCACACGTTCAACACGCTTCACGAGACCAACCACCAGATCATCATCTCGTCAGATCGGCCGCCCAAGGAGATACCCACCCTGGAGGACCGCCTCCGGAGCCGTTTCGAGTGGGGGCTGATCGCCGACATCCAGCCCCCCGACCTGGAGACGCGCATCGCCATCCTGAGCAAGAAGGCCGAGAGTGACGGGATCTCCGTGCCCGGGGGAGTCGCGGAGTTCATTGCCCAGCGCATCCACACGAACATCCGCGAGCTGGAAGGTGCGCTGGTGCGTGTGGTCGCCTACGCTTCTCTCACCCGCTCGGCCATCAGCGTGGAGCTGGCCGCGGATGTGCTGCGCGATCTGCTGCCTCCCGCGCGAGCCAGGGTCGTGACAATCCAGTCCATCCAGCAGGCGGTGGCGGAGTTCTTCGGCCTGCGGGTGGAAGAGATGCGCGCCAAACGCCGCACCAAGGGCGTGGCCTTCCCGCGCCAGGTGGCCATGTACGTGGCTCGAGAGATCACGGACGCCTCGCTGCCGCGCGTTGGGGAAGAGTTCGGGGGGCGTGATCACACCACGGTCATGCACGCGTGCCAGCGGGTGCGCGAAGCGCTTCACCGCGACGCCCATCTTGCGGCCAGCATCAAACGCCTGATGGAAGACCTCCAGCGTCAAGGTTGATATCCTGTGCGCGCACCTGGGATCGTGTGGACAACCGGATGCCGTGGCGCACGCGCGCCCGCGTGCTTCTCCGAGATGTCCCCACGCCGTCCAGGGTGGCATGGCGCCGCAACGGTCCGCGCCCAGGAGGCCCGGGCGGTTCTCCACAGAGTGCACAACGCCTACTACTACGACTGTTGTTTGATTACAATACAGATATAGAAGGAGGCGCGCATGCAGTTTACCTGTGCGCACGAGCATCTAAGCAAAGCGGTTGCCCTGGTGGGCCGCGCCGTATCCACGCGCGCCACGATGCCCATCCTGAGCAACATACTGATCGAGACGCGCAAGGACGCGATCAAGTTGGCCGCCACCGACCTCGACCACGGCATACAGACCGAGGCGCCCGCAAAGGTCAAGAAGGGCGGTGCGATAACGCTTCCGGCGCGGCTGTTCGGCGAGATCGTTTCGAACCTCCCCGAGGCGCCCGTGCAGGTGAAGGTCGTGGAGGGAGGCACCGAGGTCGAGGTCCAGTGCGAGAGGGTGACCTACGATCTGGTGGGGCTGCCCGCGTCGGACTTCCCGCTGATGCCGGAGCCCGAGGCCGCGCCGGTGGCCAGCGTGGACGCAGGGCTGCTGCGCACAATGGTGCGGCAGACCGAGTTCGCTGTGTCCACCGATGACACGCGCGTGTTCCTGACAGGGCTCTACCTCGTCCTGGACGGGAAGGAAGTCCGCGTGGTCGCCACCGACGGCGGCCGGCTCGCCCTGCGCACCGCCGCGCTCGCCAGCGCGGCATCGCAGAAGATAGGCGTCATCGTGCCTTCCAAGACGATGCGCGAGTTGACGCGCGCACTCGGGAGCGCCGAGGGCGAGGTGGAGATCTCCCTGGCAGAGAACCAGATCCTGTTCACCATGCCGGGAGCAAGGATGGTCAGCCGCCTGATTCCAGGGCCCTTTCCGAACTACCAGCAGGTCATCCCGCAGGGCTACAAGCAGCGCGTGACCGTTGGCACACAGCGGCTGCTGGCCGCCGTGCGCCGCGTCGCGCTCACGGCACGGGACTCGGCCAACGTTGTTCGGCTGCAGGCCGAGGGGGACACGCTGACGCTCGCTTCCAACACGCCCGAGTACGGCCGGTCCGAAGAGCGCCTGCAGGTCGCCTCTGAGGGCGACATCGTCGCAACCGCGTTCAACGCCAGATACCTGATCGAGTGCCTGTCGGTGCTCGATGCGGACGAGCTGGTGCTCGAGCTGACCGGACCGCTTAGCCCTGGCGCGCTGCGCCCTGTCGGAGGAGGCGACTATACGTACGTTCTGGCCCCGGTCCGCGTTGCCACCTGAGCGCACGGTAAGGATCCATACAGGGACCATCACCCTGGGCGCGCTGCTGAAGTGGGCAGGCGTGGTGGGAACCGGCGGCGAGGCCAAGACCCTCATCGCGGCGCGCCGCGTGCTGGTAAATGGGCAGGTCGAGACGAAGCGTGGCCGCCGGCTGGCCGCCGGGGACCTGGTCGCCGTGCAGGGAGGGCCCACCCTGGCCATCGCAGTTGCGGAAGATGCCACGACTCCGGCGCCTCTGGATTCGGTCCTTTCGTAACTACTCCCGAGCGGACATCGCGCTCGACGACGGCGTCACCGCGCTCGTCGGCCGCAACGGAGCGGGCAAGTCCAACGTGCTGGAGGCCGTCTACCTGGTGGCGACCGGACGGTCTCACCGGACCGCGCGCGAGGAGGAGGCAATCCAGAGCGGCGAGACGGCCGCCCGAGTGCGTGCACAGATCTTCCGGCGAGGACGCGAGGAAGAGATTGAGATAACGCTGGCGGTGGAAGCTGGCCGCCTGACCTCGCAGATGCGGGTAAACGGCGCGCCCACCCCGCGAGGGAGCGTGCTCGGCCGCCTGACGGTCGTCCTGGCGGCCCCGTGGGATTTGGAGATGGTACGCGGCCCTGCGGCAGGCCGTCGCCGCCTGCTGGACGCGGCCCTGGCTCAGATCAGCCCGGCCTACTTCTTCGCGTTGCACCGTTACCACCGGGTGGTGGCGCAGAGGAACGCCCACCTGCGGCGCGGGGTGCCGGGCGGCACCGAGGCCTGGGACGCCCAGATGGTCGCGCTTGGCGTGAGGATCGCGGCGCACCGCGGCGCATACATGCGGCGCATGGCGCCCGAGGCGGAAGCGTGGTTTGGACGCCTGGGTGGAGAGGGCGCCCTCACGGTGGCCTACCGCCCGTCCTGGCTCGGGGAAACGGACGAGACCCGGGAGGACGAGGCACGGGCGCAAATGGCGCGCCTGCGCGCCGATGAGATCAGGCGGGGCACCACGCTGTCTGGCCCCCACCGCGACGACGTGGAGTTGTCGCTCGGGGGTACCGCGCTGCGCGCCAACGGGTCGCAGGGACAGTGGCGGACCGCCATGCTGGCGATTCGGCTGGCCGAGCGCGGAGTGATGGCCTCCGAGACGGGAGAGAGCCCGGTTCTCCTGCTGGACGACGCGCTCTCGGAGCTCGACCAGGACCGGCAGAGAAGAATCCTGGGGCTGGCGGAGGAGGGGCAGGTGCTGTTGACCTCGACCGTGCTGCCGCGGGTTGCCCGACCGGTGAGGGTGCTGACGGTGGAAGCCGGCGCCGTGGCGGAGGCGGCATGGTCGTCCCAATCAGAGACGTTCTAAGGTCGGCCGCCCGCGCGCTGGGAATCGAGCCGGCGGCGCACCTCGCGGCTGCCCGGGAGGCATGGCCGCGGGTCGTGGGCCAGGCGCTGGCAGGAGTAAGCGCTCCGGTTACCCTGCGGGGCAAGAGATTGCAGGTGGGGGTGACCCACGAGGCAGCCGGACAGGAGATCCGGCTGCGGCGCGCAGAGATCGTGGTAGCCCTGGCCCGTGAGGTGGGCGAGGGGGCAATCACCGACGTGACGCCGGTAGCACGGCGAAGCCTGCCCGGCCGCGGGCCGGGCCGCAGGGAGGTCCGGTGAGCGCCGGAGCGAGCGCTGGAGTGGGCACCGGCGTTAGCACCGGGCTGTTCGTCTACCTCGGTGGGGACACCGTCGTGGACGTGCGCGAGGTAGTGGCGGTTCTCGACGCGCGGGGGCTGCAGCGGTCTTCTATGGGACGAAGCCTGCTCACGCGGGCCGCGGCAGCAGGCCGCCTGGCAGAGCCCGAACTCCTGCCGTCGGCCCGCGCGATCGTGGTGACGACCGCCCGCCTCCACCCTACGCCGGCGACCCCATCCACGGTGGCCGGCCGGATCGGGATCCTGACCAGAACCCGGCGGCGGAAAACGGCGGAGAGATAGTCAGGACGCGTGTTTCCACCGTTGACACCCCAGCCGCTCAGGCGGTAGAATAGGTAATGGGCATGCGCGCCGGGGCGCGTGCCCGTTTGCATGAGAGTGCTTGTGTGAGCGTGCCCGTTCGCTTGAGTGGAGCGTGGATTGATGGCTGAGACCCCAGAGTATTCCGCCCAGCATATCCAGGTCCTGGAGGGGCTGGACGGTGTCCGGCGGCGCCCCGCCATGTACATTGGGAGCACCGGTCCGGACGGGCTGCACCACCTCTTGTACGAGGTGGTGGACAACTCGGTGGATGAAGCCCTGGCCGGGGCCTGCACGCGCATTGATGTCGCCCTCCACGCCGACGGCAGCGCTACCGTGCTGGACAACGGCCGAGGCATTCCCGTGGACAAGGTGCCGAAAGTTGGGAAGCCGGCCGTCGAGGTGGTGCTGACCACCCTGCACTCGGGCGGCAAGTTCGGCGGGGGCGGGTACAGGATCTCCGGCGGGCTGCACGGCGTTGGGGTGTCGGTGGTCAACGCCCTCTCCGAGTGGCTGGAGGTCGAGGTCTACCAGGACGGCAAGACGCACCACCAGCGGTTCGCGCGCGGCCGGACGCAGGGCCCGCTCGTGGCGACGCGCGGATCTCCCCAGCCCAACGGCACCAAGGTGACCTTCAAGCCCGATGCGCAGGTTATGACGGCGACCGAGTTCGCCTTCGAAGTCGTGGTCAAGCGCCTGGAGGACATCGCCTATCTCAACGCGGGCCTGGAGATCCGCCTGACAGACGAGACCACCGGGCGCGCTGCGACGATCAAGCACGACGGCGGAATAAAGGAACTCGTGGCGGCCCTCAACAGGACGAAGGCGAAGATCTCCGAGATCGCGCACGCCCGACGCGAACGCGACGGCGTCGAGGTCGAGGTTGCCCTCCAGTATACCGACAGTTACGTCGAGCACATGCTCACGTACGTGAACACGATCCCCACGCCCGAGGGCGGTACGCACCTGATCGGGTTCCGCTCGGCCCTGACGCGCACCATAAACGACCATGCCAGGCGCGCGTCGCTGGTGCGCGACAGCGACCCCTCGCTTGCCGGCGAGGACATGCGGGAAGGTATGACCGCCGTGCTCAGCGTCAAGATGGCCGAGCCGCAGTTCGAGGGACAGACCAAGACGAAGCTCGGCAATACCGAGGTAAAGGGAATCGTCGAGTCCGTGGTCTCCGACGCCCTCGCGGAGTTTCTGATTACCCACCCGCCGGACGCGAAGCGAATCGTGGCGAAGGTGCTGAACGCCGCGCGCGCCCGCGAGGCCGCGCGCCATGCACGGGAGCTCGTGCGGCGCAAGAGCGCCCTCGAGGTGGGCACCCTGCCGGGCAAGCTGGCCGACTGCGTGGAGCGCGACCCCAACCTCTGCGAGGTGTACATAGTGGAGGGCGAGTCCGCGGGCGGGACCGCCAAGCAGGGCCGCGACCGGAACTTCCAGGCGATCCTGCCGATCCAGGGCAAGATCCTCAACGTCGAGAAGGCGCGCGAGGACAAGATGATCGCGCACGACGAGATCCGCGCGATCATCACCGCGCTGGGCACCGGCGTGGGCGGGGAGTTCTCGCTCGAGAAGAGGCGCTACGACAGGGTCATCATCATGTGCGATGCCGACGTGGACGGCAACCACATCCGCACGCTGCTGCTGACCTTCTTCTACCGCTACATGAAAGAACTCATCACGCACGGAAAGGTCTACATCGCGCAGCCACCGCTCTACCTGATAAGGAGCGGGAAGGAGAGGACCTACGCCTACTCCGAGGAGGGGCGCCAGGTGGCCCTGCAGGCGCTCGACCGCCGGGGGACGAGGGCCGAGGTGCAGCGGTACAAGGGGCTGGGCGAGATGAACCCCGAGCAACTCTGGGAGACCACGATGAACCCGGCCACGCGGACGCTGCTGCGCGTGGACCTCGAGGACGCGGCGGCCGCCGAGGGGGTCTTCCGAACGCTGATGGGAGAGGAAGTCGAACCCCGAAAGCAGTTCATAATCCAGTACGCGCGCGACGTGCGCAACCTGGACATCTAGGAGAACGCCGCCCCCCCACCGAGGGCTACCGAAGAATGGCAACCGAAGAGCTGAGGATCGTCCCGCGGCCGATCGAGGAGGAGATGCGGACCTCCTACCTCGACTATGCCATGTCGGTGATCGTGAGCAGGGCGCTGCCCGACGTGCGCGACGGGCTGAAGCCGGTGCAGCGACGGATTCTCTACGGTATGCAGGAACTGGGCGTGCGGCCCGACACGCCGCACCGTAAGAGCGCCCGCATCGTGGGTGAGGTGATGGGCAAGCTCCATCCGCACGGGGACGCGCCGATCTACGACGCGCTGGTGCGGATGGCGCAGGAGTGGTCGTTCCGTTATCCGCTGGTGGACGGCCAGGGCAACTTCGGCAGCGTGGACGGCGACCCGGCAGGGGCCATGAGATATACGGAGGCACGGCTGTCGCCCGCCGCCGCCGAGCTCCTGGCCGACCTGGACAAGGAGACCGTTTCCTTCCGTCCCAACTTCGACGAGAGCCTGAAGGAGCCGGCGGTCCTGCCGGCAAGGCTGCCCAACCTGCTCGTGAACGGCGCCAGCGGCATCGCTGTCGGCATGGCCACCAACATCCCGCCGCACAACCTGGGCGAGATTACGGACGCGCTGGTTGCGCTGATTGACAGCCCTGCGACGCCCATTGAAGAACTGCTGAAGATCGTCAAGGGGCCCGATTTCCCCACCGGCGGCGTCATCCTGGGAAGGGACGGGATCCGCTCCGCGTACACGACCGGGCGGGGAAGCATCACGGTGCAGGCCAGGACCGCAATGGAAGAGATACGCGGCGGCCGCATCGCGCTGGTCGTGACCGAGATCCCGTACATGGTGAGCAAGTCGGCGCTTGTTCAGCGCGTTGCCGACCTGGTGCGCCGCAAGAAGCTGGTGGGCATCGCGGACCTGCGCGACGAGTCGGACCGGCGGGGGCTGCGCGTGGTGATCGAGCTTCGGCGAGACGCCAACCCGCAGATAGTGAAGAACCAGCTCTTCAAGCACACCCAGATGCAGATCACCTTCGGCGCGATCATGCTGTCGCTGGCAGACGGCTCCCCGCGGCAACTGGGGCTCAAGGAGATGCTGGGGCACTACCTCGCGCACCGGCGCGACGTGGTGATTCGCCGGACCCGGTACGAGCTGCGCCGCGCCGAGGAACGCGCCCACATCCTCGAGGGGCTCAAGGTTGCGCTGCGGCGACTGGACGAGATCATCGCGCTCATCCGCAAAGCGAAGGACGTGCCCTCCGCGCGCGCGGGGCTGATGGCGCAGTTCGAGTTGAGCCAGGCCCAGGCCGAGGCGATCCTGGAGATGCGCCTGCAGCGGCTGACGGCGCTGGAGCGCGAGAAGATAGAGGCGGAGTACAAGGAGCTGCTCAAGGAGATCGCCCGGTTCAACGAGATGCTGGCAGACGCCACCTCCCCGCGGCCGAGGCTCATCATGGCCACGGTCCGGGAGGAACTGCTGGCGGCGCGCGAGCGCTATGCCGACCCCCGCCGCACCCGGATCACCGGCAAGGAGGCCGAGGAGTTCGAGGCCGAGGACCTGATCCCCGACACCGAGGTTGTAATCACGCTCACCCGCAACACCTACATCAAGCGCCAGCCCCTGGAAACCTACCGGGTGCAGCGCCGCGGCGGCAGGGGCGTCACCGGGATGGCCACGCGCGAGGAAGACGTGGTCGAGCAGATAGCGGTGACCACCAACCACGCCTTCCTGTTGTTCTTCACCAACCGCGGCAAGGTCTACCGGACCAAGGCGCACGAGGTCCCCGAAGCAGGCCGCACCGCGCGGGGGCTTCCGGTGGTCAACCTGTTCAACGTCGCGCAGGGCGAGCGCGTCAACGCCATCATCCCGCTCCGCTCGTTCGAGGAGGCGGGGACGCTGTTCATGACGACGCGGCGCGGCATGGTGAAGAAGACCGGGCTGATGGAGTTCGTGCACGCCAAGCGGGCCGGCATCTTCTCCATCACGCTCGCGGGCGACGACGAGCTCGTGGGCGTCAGGCACATCCATAAGGAGACCGAGATCGTGCTGGCAACGCGGCTGGGCCGCGCGATCCGGTTCAAGGCAGGCCAGGTGCGCGAGATGGGGCGAACCGCCCGCGGCGTGATCGGCATCCGGCTGAAGGGCGATGACAGCGTGGTGGGGGTTGCCGACAGCAGCGAGGGAGGCGCGCTGCTGACCGTGACAGAGGCCGGATACGGGAAACGCACGCCCTTCTCGCAGTATCCGGTGAAGCGCCGCGGCGGAATCGGGGTGATCAACATCAAGATCGCCCGCAAGAAAGGCCCCGTGGCCGCGGTGCGGGCGGTGGACGACGAGGACGAGCTGCTGCTGATCTCCGCCAACGGCATCGTCAACCGGATCACCGTGCGCGAGATCACGGCGCACGGCAGGCAGTCGCAGGGCGTCGCGGTGATGCGGCTCGAGGCCGGCGACCGCGTCGCGGCCGTGGCCCGGGTTGCTGCAAAGGACGCCGCGGAGTAACCGGGCCAGGGCATCGGGTCGCAGATGGGCTGGGCGCGCTGGGCCAAGGCCGTGGGCATCATAGGCGGGACCGTGCTCTTGCACGAAACCGCCCACCTCCTGGCCGCGCTGCAAACCGGGGTGGCGGTGCGAGAGGTAGGGATCGGCTTCGGGCCCACCCTGGCGCGCCGGCGGGCCCGCGGCCTGGACGTGACGCTGCGACTGCTGCCGCTGGGCGGGTTCGCGGCGATTGACGTGGACCAGGTTCCTCCGGAGCGGCGCGTTCCCGTCCTGCTGGCCGGGCCGCTGGCCAACATCGCCGCAGGCCTGCTCCTGCGCTACGCCGCCCGCGTGCCGGCGCCGCCGCTCCTGCCAGGGCGTACCGGGCGCATACAGGTGGGTGGGCCGCTCTCCGTCTTGGCGCTGCTTGCCGGCGCGGACGGGGGAGGGCCGCGCGCTCTTGCTGCTGCAGCGGGCGCCGTCAACCTGAGCGTTGGGATCTCCAACCTGCTTCCGCTTCTGCCGCTGGACGGCGGGCACCTGGCCGTGGCGCGCATGGAAGTCGCGGGCGTCCAGCCATCAGCCGTATCAGCGTTCCGGCAAACCTCCGCTGCGCTGTTCCTGTGGCTCGTGCTCCGTGCGCTCCTGAGCGATCTGACCAGACGGCGGCGCTGATCGGCGCCCCTGGGGGTTGAGGCCGCTTGCGGCATATTGACACCGGCGCCGGGCCGGCGTAATTTAGAATGGCGTTCTACACAGTAGTATGAAGGGGCCCGCGATACAAGGAGTGCCATCGAAACACCACGGGGAGGTAACGAGATGCACGCGACCACGGCTCATCGGCTTGTGCGTATGTTCCTCGTTCCTGCACTGGTGATAGCCCTGGCATGGGGTGTGGCTATCAGTCCATCCGGCGCGCAGGTGTACCCGGAGCGAAGCATCACCGGGATCATCCAGTGGGGCGCCGGCGGGACCACCGACCGTGTCTCGCGCCGGATCACCCCTCTGGCCGAGCGAGGGCTGGGCCAGCGGATCGTGCTCAGCAACATGACCGGCGCCACCGGCGCGGTCGGAATGCAGTACGTCTTCGATCAGAGGGCAGACGGCTACACCCTGCTCTACGCGGCAGAGAACCCGACGCTCTACGGCGTCCTGGACATCTCGCCGCGGAACTTCGACGAGTTCGAGCCCGTCAGTCTGATGGCGCGCAGCATTCCTGTTGTGGTCGTCCGGAGCGACTCCAAGCTGCGCTATCTCACCGAATTGATCCACCTGGCCAAGCAGCAGCCCGGACAGGTCAAGGCCGGCTCGACGGGAATCGGTGGCGTGCCCTTCGTAGTGGGGGCCATGATGACCGCGGTCAGCGGCGTGAAGTTCAACCCGATCCCGTTCGACGGCGACGGTCCTGCCATACCCGCGCTCCTCGGCGGGCACATTGACTTCCACGTTTCAGTCCTCGCAGCCGTGGCAGAGCACATGCGCGCCGGCCGGATGCGGGCCCTTGCCGTCATTGACAATGTGCCCTCGGACGTCGCTCCCGGCGTGCCGGCTCTGGGCCAGATGATGCCCGAGTACCGGCCTTACCTGCCGTGGGGACCGTTCTTCGGCGTGTGGGTCAAGAAGGGTACTCCCGCGCCCGCGATTCGGCGGCTGGTTGACTCGTTCAGGCCTGCCGTGGCCGCCGAGGATACCCGGGAATTCCTGGACCTCATCGGCGCGGTGCCCATGAACATGGCCGGCGATGAGGCGGTGAGGTGGGTCAAGAACTGGCAGTCCGTGACCGCCTGGTTGCTCCACGACGCCAAGGCGACCCAGAAGTCGCCGGAGGTGTTCGGAATCCCACGGCCTCGCCGGTAGACCCGGCGATGTACGGCGACAGGCGACGGCTGTCAGCACACCTGCAGCCAGCGGGCATTGTTGCACTGGCAGGGTTCGTGTTCTTCAAGGCGAGCCGGATGTCCAACTTTGGACACGACCCCGGCTCGCCTGGCGTTTTCCCGGCACTGGTCGCCCTGGTCCTGTTGCTGTGCGCCTTGTTGATCTGGCGGGAGAGTACGGCAGGGACAGCCGCGCCGGCTTCTGACGGCGGGGCCGTGAGGTCCACGGCCCTGATTGCCGCCCTGATGGCCGTCCTCTACGGGGTAGTGCTTCGCAAGCTGGGTTTCGTGGGCGCATCGTTCCTGTATCTGGCCGTCTCATTCATGTGGCTGCGCGCGACCGCCTGGTGGAAGTCCGTCCTGCTGGCGGGCGCGGCCGTGGCAGTCACGTTCGTGGTGTTCCGGCAAGTGTTCCTGGTGCTCCTGCCCTAAGGAGGTACCGTTATCGAACTTGCGCTGCAGGTCTTCCGGGAGTTCCTTACCCCGCAGAACGTCGCGCTGTCCGCCATAGGCGTCGTGTCCGGCATCGTCGTGGGCGCGGTCCCCGGGCTGTCGGTCACCATGGCCACGGCGCTGCTGGTGTCCATGACATATGCGTGGGACACCAAGCCGGCTCTGGCGATGATGCTTGGCGTGTACGCCGGGGGCGTCTACGGCGGGTCGCGGTCGGCGATCCTGATCAACATCCCAGGGACGCCGGCGGCCGTGGCCACCGGTTTCGACGGCTACCCCCTGGCCCAGCAGGGCGAGTCAGGCATGGTCATCGGCGTCGCGACCGTGCAGTCGTTCATCGGCGGCATCCTGGGTCTTACAGCCCTGGTGGTGGCCGGCCCACTCATCTCCGAGTTTGCGTTGAAATTCGCACCCAGGGACTACTTCCTGCTGGTGGCGATGGGGCTGTCACTCGTCAGCAGGCTCGGAGCGAAGTCAATGCCGCGAGCCCTAGTCGCCGCGTCCGGGGGCGTGCTCGTCGGTCTGGTGGGCATGGACCCGGTGACGGGCGAAGGTCGGTTCACCTTCGGGCTGCCCCTGCTGATCGGCGGCGTGCACTTCATCGCCGTCCTCATCGGCCTGTTCGGTCTGTCCGAGGTGTTCTACCAGTTGGGCAGGATCGGCCGGGGCACCGCGCCTCAGATACAGATCCCGGAGGTCGGCCGAATCCTGCCGTCGTGGGCGTCCGTTCTGCGCTTCCTGCCGCTCAGCCTGCGCACATCCGTCATCGGCGTCATGGTAGGTGCGCTGCCAGGCACCGGGGGAGAGATCGCGGCCCTGCTGGCCTACGACCATGCCAAGCGGACCGTGCGCAAACCCACGCGGCCGTTCGGACAGGGCGCCATCGAGGGCGTGGTGGCTCCGGAGACCGCCAACAACGCCGCCATTGGCGGGGCGCTCATCCCGATGCTCACGCTGGGGATCCCCGGCGACGCGGTCACCGCGGTGCTGATCGGCGCGCTGTTCATCCACGGCCTGCGACCCGGGCCATTGCTCATGGTGGAGATGCCGGACCTGTTCTGGTTCATTGCGGGGTCCTACGCGATGGCCAACGTCTTCCTTTTGATCTTTGGGTTGATGGCGGTCCGTCCGTTCGTGAAGCTCGTCAACGTCAACAAGAAGATCCTTATGCCCATGATCGCGCTGATCTCGGTCGTGGGCACCTACGCCATTCAGAACAACATCTATGACGTCTTCTGGATGATCGGGTTCGGCGTCCTGGGGTACTTCATGAAGCTGGGCGATTATCCGGTCGGCCCCATGGTGCTGGGCGTCATTCTGGGGCCGCTCGCCGACATCAACTTCCGTCGGGCGATCATCTCTGTCCGCGGGAACGTGCCCGCTTTCCTGGGGGAGTTGTTCACCAACCCCATCAGCCTGATCCTGACGATCATGCTGCTGGCGGCGTTCATTCCAAAGTTGCCAGAGGGAGGGATCCTAGGCTGGCTGCGACGCTTGCTGCGGTTGGGCAAGAGGGAGGGTGCATGATGTCGCCTCGACCGATCACTCCCGAAGAAACCGCTCATGTCGACGAGCTCGTGGCGCGCGGGCGCGCGGCGCTCCAGGCGTTCGAAGGCGCCACCCAGGAACAGGTGGACCGGCTCTGCCAGGCGGTGGCCTGGGCGGTCGCGAACGAGAAGACCTTCACGCGCCTCGCCCACATGGGGGTCGAGGAGAGCGGCATCGGCGACCCCGAGAGCCGGGTCGGGAAGCGCTTCAAGGTCATGGGAATCCTGCGAGACGTCCTGCGGCAGAAGAGCATCGGCATTATCGAGGAACTCCCGGAGAGGGGCATCGTAAAGTACGGCAAGCCGGTGGGCCTCATTGCCTCGCTCGTCCCCACCACCAACCCCGAGCTGACGCCGCCGGGCGTCGGGATCTTCGCCATCAAGTGTCGGGACGCGGTCATCTTCTCGCCGCACCCGCGCAGCAAGAACACTACCCGCGAGACGGTCGAGATCATGCGCCGCGCCCTGGCCTGCGAAGGGGCTCCGATCGACCTCCTTCAGTGCGTCGAGCGTTCGAGCATCCCCGCCGCCCAGTACCTGATGACCCGGGTCGATATGGTCCAGGCGACCGGCGGGCGCGATATGGTCAAGGCCGCGTACGCCTCCGGGACGCCGGCTTATGGCGTCGGCGCCGGCAACTCGACGATGGTCATCGACGAGACCGCGGACGTCGCCGAGGCGGCCCGGAATACCCGGATCAGCAAGATGTCCGACTTCGGCTCCGGCTGCTCGGCCGACGGCAATCTGGTCGTCGACGCGAGAATCTACGAGGCGCTGCGCGACCGCCTCGTGGCGGAGGGCGGCCACCTCGCCACGGCCGAGGAGGCGGCGAAGCTGCGGGCGATCCTCTGGGACGACGACGGCCACCGGACGCCGGACACGATCGCGATCTCGGCCCAGAAACTGGCCGAACGGGCTGGCTTCGAGGTAGCTTTGGATCGGCGCTTCTTCATTGTCGAGCAGACCGACATCGGGCGGCACAACCCGTTCAGCTCCGAGAAGCTCGGCGTGGTCCTGTCGATGTTCCGCTACTTTGGCTTCGACGAGGCGCTCGAGATGGTCAGGGCCATCTACGAGGTCGGAGGCAAGGGCCATTCCTGCGGCATCTACTCGTTCAACGACGACCACATCGACCGGCTGGCGCGCGTCGCGCCCGTGAGCCGGATCATGGTCCGTCAGCCGCAGTCGAAGGCGAACGCCGGCGCCTTCAACAACGGGATGCCGATGACCTCGAGCCTCGGGTGCGGGACCTGGGGCGGCAACATCACCTCGGAGAACATCCACCTCAAACACTACATGAATACCACCTGGGTGAGCCGCCCGATTCCCGAGGATCGGCCGTCCGAGAAGGAGCTCTTCGGCGAGTTCTATGGGACGCCCGTCGATTGATGTGTTCAAGAGATTGTGACAAGGAGGGTGCGCGATGAGCGTCAAGCAGCGGGCCGGCGTCAAGGTTATCCGCACGTTCACCGAGGGCAAGCAGTCCTGGATCGGCCTCGATAATCCTGGTTTCCGGCGCAAGGTGTTCAGGACGGTGGACCAGAAGCTGGTCGGGTCCGAGTTCATCGTGGCCGGCATCACCATCTTCCCACAGGGCGAGTCCAGCTCTCTGCACGAGCATCCCGGATCCGAGGAGATCAACGTGATCCTCTCGGGCAGCGGGGAGGCGGTGGACGCAGACGGCAGCCGCCAGCCGTTCGGTCAGCACGACATGATCTTCGTGCCCAAGGGCCGCAAGCACCAGCATGTCAACTCCGGCACCGAGCCGCTCGTGCTGCTGTGGGCCTACACACCGCCGGGAGAGAACCCCCCGCGGTAACGGCAGCCCGGTGGGAGGGTGAGCCCGATGCGACTGGAGGCCAGGCGGCCGGTTCGGATAGGCCACCGCGTCCTGGGCGGGCCGACCGTGCTGACATGCGTGCCGCTGACCGCGGCGGAGCGCGCCGCGCTGGCTCCGCAGGCAGCACGCCTTGGGGCGCTTGGACCCGACTGCGTCGAGTGGCGCGCCGACTTCGTCTCCGGCCTGACCCCTGAGGATGTGACGGAGCTGCTTGCCGGGATCTCCGCCGCCGCGTCGTGCCCGCTGATCTTCACCAACCGGCGGCATGAAGAGGGTGGGGCCCGTCCCCAGGACGAGGCGCAACGCCTGGCCATACTTGAGGCCGCGGCGTCGACCGGGCTGGCCGCGCTGGTGGACATCGAGATGGCCACGTCCCCGGCACTGGCGGAGAAGGCCGCGACCGTGGCTAGGAGCTCTGGGACATCGGTAATCAGGTCGTGGCACGACTTCGGGGCCACCCCCCCGGCAGCGGCTATCCTCGACTCGCTGCGCGCGATGCAGGAGGCAGGGGCAGACGTCGCCAAGGTGGCGGTCATGCCGCGCGCCCCACAGGACGTCCTGGTGCTGCTGGAGGCCGGGCTGGAGGCCCGCAGCACGTTCCTTGAGATCCCATGCATACTCATGTCAATGGGAGCCGTGGGCGCAATGAGCCGGATCGGAGGGGGATACTTCGGTTCCGACCTGACCTTCGCGGTTGGGATAGCGGCTTCGGCTCCAGGCCAGATCGGGCTGGACATCGCCAAGCGGCTCCTCGCCGCAGTCGGGCTCGGGCAGGAGGGTGAGCCCATGACAGGAGGGTCGTGATGAGCAGGATGCGAGCAGCGAGACTGCACGGGCCGCGAGACCTGCGCCTGGACGAGGTGCCGGCCCCGATCCCGCGGCAGGGCGAGGTGTTGGTACGGGTTGAGCGGGTCGGCATCTGCGGTTCCGACGTGCATCTCTACGCCGGCCACCGGCAGGCGCCCTACCCCATGATCCTGGGACACGAGGCGATAGGCAGAATCGCCGCGGTCGGAGACGGCGTCTCAGCCGATCTTGTGGGCAGGCGGGCCGTGGTCGAGCCCAACATCCCCTGCACAACCTGTCCGATCTGCCGACGCGGCCACGGCAACGTCTGCCCCAACAAGCGCGTCCTGGGTGTCAACGAGGACGGCGTCTTCGCGGAGTACGCGTCCATACCGGCCAGCCACGCCTGGGTGGCGCCGGATGCCATCCCAGACCCTGACCTGGTGCTGACCGAGCCGCTCGCGGTGGCGGTGCATGCTCTGGCGGCCTCGGGGCTGGTTCCGGGAGATCGCGCCGTGGTTCTCGGGTGCGGCGCCATCGGGCTGTTGCTCGCGCATCTGCTAAGCGCTGCGCGCATCTCGGTCACCGCGCTCGACCTTGACCCCAGGAGGGTCGAGGTGGCCAGGGGTCTGGGAGCGGCCGAGGCGGTCGTGATGAGCCAAGAGGCCGGCAGAGAGATCGCGGCGCGCATGCGTGATACCGGCGAGCCAGCCACGGTCTTCGAGTGCTCGGGGGCCGCGGCCGGCGCCGCGTGGTGCATCCGGGCGGTTCCGAGGAGAGGACGCATCCTGATGCTGGGGCTGGGCGCGGATGAGGTGGCGTTCTCGCCGCTGCACTTCGTCCGCGAAGGGATAGAGCTGGTCGGCTCGTTGATCTACGACCATCCCGACGACTTCCGCCGCGCCCTCAGCCTCGTCGAGGGAGGGCTGCGGGCGGGGCATCTCGTCGAAGCCGAGTTCCCCCTGGAGGAGGCAGCCGCCGGCCTGCAGGCAGCGGCCGAGTCCCGGTTTGTGAAGGCAGTCATCCGCGTCACCTAGCCCGGAGGGTTGGTATCCATGGGGTCCAAGCAGCACAACGTCGCGCACCAGATCGTGCGGTTCCTGGAGGGCGCGGGCACCGAGTACGTGTTCGGGCTGTGCGGCCACACGGTGATAGCGGTGCTGGATGCGCTCTCCGACAGCCGCGTGCGCTTCGTCATGACCCGGCACGAGCAGATCGCGGCGCACATGGCCGAGGGCTACGCGCGCGCGTCCGGACGCTGCGGCGTCCTCCTCACGCATCTCGGCCCCGGGCTCACGAACGCCGCGACCGGCGTTGCAAACGCCGCGCTGGACTCGATCCCGCTCCTCGTGATCGCGGGCGACGTGCCCGGCTACTTCTACGGCCGCCACCCGCACCAGGAGATCCAGTATCACACCGACGGCGACCAGTGGGAGGTCTTCCGCCCCTTCGTCAAGCGGGCCTGGAGGGTGGCTGATCCGCGCGGGCTCGATCGAATCCTGCCGCGCGCCTATAGTTTGGCCACGAGCGGCCGGCCGGGTCCGGTGCTCGTGAATGTGGCCATGGACGTCTTCTCGATGCCGGCGGAAGGGCCCCTACCGTTGCCCCCGACTCCGATGGCGTCGCCCGGGCTCGATTCGGCCACCGCCCGACAGATCGCCCGGCGCCTTCTGGCGGCGCGCCGGCCGGTCATCTACGCGGGCGGAGGCGTGATCTCGTCAGGGGCTTCGGAGGAGCTGCGGCTGGTGGCCGAGCACCTCGGCTCGCCTGTCGCCTACTCGCTGATGGGCAAGGGTGCTCTGCCGGACGACCACCCACTCATCCTCGGCATGACCGGGTTCTGGGGGACAGAGCTGACGAACCGGGTGACGCGCGAGGCCGACCTCATCCTGGCCGTGGGTACAAGGTTCGCCGAGGCCGACTCCAGCTCGTGGGATCCGCGGTTCACCTTCGCGATTCCCCCGACCGAGCTCATCCATCTTGATATCGACCCGCAGGAGATCGGCCGTTCGTTCCCTGTCTCCATAGGCGCCGTGACAGATGCGCGCGCCGGCCTCGCCGCGGTCCTGGCGGCGCTGCGTGAACTGGCGCCCAACGGAGGGGGAGGTCACGCAGAGCTTGCCAGCATCCAGGCGGAGCGGCAGGCCTGGCTGGAGGGGCTCGAGGGCCCCTCGCGCTCCTCGTCGGTGCCGCTGGCACCGCAACGGATCCTGGCCGACGTCCGTGCCACCCTTCCCAAGGAAGGAGTCCTGGTCACCGATGTGGGCTGGAACAAGAACGGGGTCGGCCAGCAGTTCCCGATCTACCTGCCACGGACGCACCTTCCGCCGGGCGGCCTGGCTACAATGGGATACGGCCCCGCGGCGGTGCTGGGCGCCAAGTTGGCGAGGCCTGACGTCCCATGCCTTGCCATGGTGGGCGACGGCGCGTTCAGCGCCAACCCCTCGGTGCTCGCGGCCGCCGTGGAGGGAGGCATCGCGGTAACCTGGGTCGTGATGAACAACAGCGCCCACGGCACGATCGCCGGCCTGATGGGGGCGCACTACGGCCGGACATTCGGTTGCGAGTTCCAGTGCGCCGGGCAGCCATACAGCCCGGACTTCGCGGTGATGGCACGCGCCTATGGGGCCGACGGGGTGAAGATCGAGAGGGCCGAGGACCTGGCCCCGGCCCTGTCGGCGGCGCTGGGGTCCGGAAGGCCCACGGTCATTGACGTGCCGATGGTGAACGATCCGGTGCCGACCGCCGGGCACTGGGACATCAACGACATCTACCGGTGGTGACCGTTTGGCGCTCAAGCCCCGGTTGACGGCACGATGGCGGCCATGAAGACAAGCGGCGTGGCGGCGGTAGAGCGCGCGCTTGCCATCCTCGACGCCTTCCGCGAGGGCGATGACGGCCTCACCCTGGCCGAGATCGCCGAGCGCACGAGGATGTACAAGAGCACCATCCTGCGCCTGTGTGCCTCGCTGGAGAAGTACGGGTATCTGTGGAGGGTGCCTGACGGCAGGTACCGGTTGGGCCCCACGCCCATGCGCCTCGGCAGCCTCTACCAGCGCGGGTTTCCCCTGGCCGACCGCGTCGTGCCGGTCCTGCGCCGGCTCGCGAAGTATAGCGGCGAGAGCGCTTCGTTCTATATCCGCCATGGGGCTGTGCGTGTGTGCCTCCACCGCGTTGACTCCCCGGCGCCGATCCGCGATCACGTGCGCGAGGGCGACCACCTACCGCTGGACCGGGGCGCGGCGGGTCGGGTGCTGCTGGCGTTCGGCGGGGCCAGGGGCTCGCTCTTCGCAGCCGTCCGCCGCGACCTGGTCGCCGCCTCCTTCGGCGAACGCAACCCCGAGACCGCGGCCGTCGCCTGTCCGGTCTTCGGCGTGGAGCAGGAGCTCGTCGGCGTGCTGTCGCTGTCCGGCCCGCTCTACCGGTTCCGTCCCGAGGCGGTGCGGCGGATGTCCTCGGCGCTGATGCGGGAGGCTGCGGACCTGACCGCTGCTCTGGGCGGCGACCGCCGGCCCTTCGACAAGAGGATGGCCACACGTGTTACGTCCGCTTGAGGGCATAAGGGTCCTCGATCTCACCAACGTGCTGGCGGGTCCGTTCTGCACGTTCCAGCTCGCGCTGGTGGGGGCCGAGGTCATCAAGGTCGAGGTGCCCGGGACCGGCGACCTGGCGCGCCAGCTCGGCGCGGACCCTGAACTGAACCAGCGCCTGATGGGCGCGTCCTTCATGGCCCAGAATGCCGGCAAGCGGTCGGTGACGTTGGACCTCAAGCAGGCCCGTGGCCGCGCCGTGTTCGAGCGGCTCGTGGCAACCGCGGACGTGCTGGTTGAGAACTTCCGGCCCGGTGTCATGGCACGTCTGGGTACGGGCTACGACGAGCTATCTCGCATCAACCCCGCCTTGATCTACTGTGCCATCTCCGGATTCGGCAGCGACGGTCCGTTGCGTGGCAACCTGGCCTACGACCAGATCATTCAGGGACTCTCAGGCGTGATGAGCGTCACCGGGGACGCGGCGACCGGGCCACTGAGGGCAGGGTTTCCGATATGCGACACCCTCGGCGGGCTCACCGCGGCGTTCGCGATCACCTCTGCTCTTCTGGCCCGCCGGCAGGGCGGCCGGGGCGCGTTCATAGACGTGTCAATGCTTGAGGCCACTCTGGTGGCCATGGGGTGGGTTGTCTCGAACTACCTGATCGCGGGCGAGGAGCCCCAGCCCATGGGCAACGACAACTTCACGACCAGCCCGTCGGGTGCGTTCCGAACCCGGGACGGCCTGCTCAACATCGCCGCCAACAAGCAGGAGCAGTTCGTGGCGCTCTGCAGGGTGGCGGGGCGTCCTGATCTTGCAGACGACCCCAGGTTCGCGCGGCGCGGGGACCGCCTCAGCCACCGCGCCGCCCTGACCGCGGAGATCGAGGTTGCCCTGGCCTCGCGCACGGCGGCCGAGTGGGAGCCCCTGCTGAATCAGGCCGGGGTGCCGGCGGGCCGCGTGCTCTCGGTTTCGGAGATACTGTCCCACCCGCAAGTTGCCGGGTGTGGGCTGGTGCGCCAGTTCGGTGACGTTCCAGGAGCCGGCCGAGGCATCTCGGTCACGACCGCCGGGTTCAGGTTGTCCGGATGCCGGCCCGATGTGGACCGCCCGCCTCCCCGCCTCGGAGAGCACACCGACGAGGTGCTCCGGGGCCTGGGATTCACTGACGACGAGATCGCCACGCTGCGAGCGGAGGGCGCGATATGACGGATCAGCCGGCCGACCCGTCCCGGGCCTGGTGGCGCACGGCGATCATTGACATCGCCCCCGGCCAGATCGGCGTGCGGGGTTACGCGATAGAGCAACTCATCGGCTCGATCTCCTTTCCTGCCATGATCTGGTTGCTGCTGCGCGGGGAGTTGCCGTCCCCTGCGCAGGCCGCACTTCTGGAGGCAGCCCTTGTGGCCTCCGTGGACCACGGGCCGCAGGCGCCGTCCATTGCGATTGCACGGATGTCGGTTACCTGCGGGCTCCCCCTCAACAACGCCGTGGCGTCGGGGATCAACTCTCTGGGCGACGTCCACGGCGGAGCAGGTCAGCAGTGCATGGAGATGTACGAGGCGATAGCGGCTGCCTGCGGTGAGCGCTCACTCGGCGAGGAGACAGATCGGGGCGCACCCCTTGAAGAAGCCGTGCGCGACGAGGTCGAGCGGGCTAGCCGCAGGCCTAACCGGCTGATCCCGGGGTTCGGCCACCGGTTCCACCCGGTGGATCCGCGGGCGGTGCGCCTGCTGGCGATGGTGGATCAGGCAGCGAGGGACGGCGTCGTTGCGGGCCGGTTTGCGCGCATCGGCCGCGCGGTCGAGGCGGAACTGGAGCGGCGCAAAGGCCGGCGGATCCCCATGAACATTGACGGCGTTACCGCAGTGGTCTTCTGCGAACTGGGCTTTCCCCCGCCGCTGGGCCGCGGCCTGTTTGTGCTGTCGCGGGCCGCGGGCATCCTGGCACACGCGTGGGAGCAGAGCCAGCAGGGCGAGCGCATCAAGGGACCGGTTCCTCCTGAGGCCGGCTATACGTACACCGGAGTTCCCAGAAGAGACCTCCCAGGGCAGGTGTAGCCCCCGGCCCCCCGCGGACAGACCCCGCGGTACAATACCTGCGAAAGGGGTTTGCGACAATGGCGGAAGAACAGACTGGGGGGCGCACACGACCATGAGAAGGATAATCTTGATGCTCGCGGTGCTGCCTCTCCTTGGCGCCGCGAGCGCCAGCCCGGAGCCCTCGTTTTCGTATCGCGTGACAGGCTGTGCCGAGACAGAAACGGGTATGCCCTCGAAGACACGGTCCCCGTATCAGACTGTTGGCGCGACGATTGAGGTCGTCGGGGGCGGTATCCGCTATTCCAGAGCGGGCACGCATCAGTGTTGCCGGATGGTTGTGGTCCGCAGGCAAGTCCAGGGGAGACGAATCGTTCTGACGGAGTTCTGGACGGGCGATGGGTGCCGCTGCATGTGCTCCTCTCGAATTGAGGCCACCCTCACCAATCTGGCCTCGGGAGAGTACGAGGTTGCCGTCTACAGCGGCGGTACTGAGCCGATCACTCATAAGGAGATAGAACCGAAGGCGATTCTCTCGAAAAAGGCGAGAATTCCATAGGCATGAAGCCCCACCGTGCGTATCAGCGAACGGCGCTGCGGCCGCTGCTGCGCTAGGACGCTGGACACAGACGACCGGGAGAATTGACGACGCGCGCAGGCCGGTTATACTTGGGGTATGAAGACCGCGGTGTCCATCCCGAACGAGGTGTTCGAGGGAGCCGAACAGCTGGCGCGGCGCATGAGGCGGTCCCGCAGCGAGCTATACAGTCGAGCCCTCGCTGAATACGTTGCACGTCACGCCCCTGACCGCGTGACCGAAGCCATGGACCGGGCGCTGGACGAGATCAACGAACCGGCGGATCAGTTCACACGGGTGGCGTCCCGGCGCGTCCTGAAGCGTAGCCGCTGGTGAGCATCGGCCAGGGGGACGTTTGGTGGGCCGACCTGTCGGCGCCGAGGGGGTCCGGGCCGGGGTTTCGCCGTCCGGTGGTCGTCGTGCAGGGAGACGCGCTGAACCGCAGTCGAGTCGCGACGGTCGTTTGTGTTCCTCTGACGAGCAACCTGAAGTGGGCGGCCGCACCGGGAAACGTGCTGCTTTCGCCGCGTGTCACCGGGCTCCCAAAAGAGTCGGTTGCCAACGCCTCGCAAATCGTGGCGTTGGACAAGACCGATCTTACCGAGCGGGTCGGGAAGCTGCCACGAGCCAAGCTCAGCCTAGTGCTTTCTGGGATCGATGTCGTCCTTGGGCGATGAGGAGCCATCCATCGGGCCCCACCTGCCTTCGTGTGGAAGAACGCACCGGCGGAGCCCTGCAGAGGAGGGACCGCCCCTGCCAGGGCCAGACCATTCCGTGAAGGGGAGGGTTGACTGTCGTGAATCGCTGGCGTACGACCACGCTCGCTGTCCTGACGTCCCTGGCCGTCCTGCTCACATCTTTCGGGTCGGCCGGCCTCGCCGCGGACCCCGGATTGCCGAAGTACATCCTCATCATGTTCGCGGACGGCGCCGGCCCTGGGACGTTTGAGCTGGGCCGCCTCTACCACAAGGAGGTCCTGCGCAAGGGGTTCATCACCACCGATACCATCATGGCCGCCGGCAACCTGGGCCTGATGATCCACACCTGCGCGGACGCCCTGGTGTGCGACTCCGCCGCCGCCGCGACGGCCATGTTCACCGGGTTCAAGACAAACACCGGCATGATCGGGATGACACCGAACAAGCAGCCCGTCCGCAACCTGGCCGAGGTGGCCAAGGCCAGGGGCTACCGGATAGGGCTGGTTTCCACGGACGCAGTCTGGGATGCGACGCCTGGCGCCTTTTCGGCCCACGCCGAGTCGCGCAGGGATGCGCCCTCCATAGCGGAGCAGTATGTCGCCCTAGAGCCGACGATCGTGCTAGGCGGGGGCAGGGGCGCCTTCCTGCCGAAGGCCGCGGGAGGCGAGCGGGCCGACGGTCGAGACCTTCTGGCCGAGCTGCGCGCGCGCGGGTACTCGGTTATCACCACAGGGGACGAGCTGCGCAAGGTCGCCGGCGGCAAGGTGTTCGGGCTCTTCGACACGGGCGGGCTGAGCCTGGACCTGGATAAGGACCCGGAAGAGCCCTCCTACGCGGAGATGGTGGCCGCGGTACTTCGTGTCATGAAGTCCGGCCAGGGCAAGTTCATAGCGATGCTGGAGAACGAGAACACGGACGCAGCGACGCATGATAACGATCTCCCGTCCACGCTCGCGGCGCTGGAAGAGTTCGAGCGCGGCGTCCGGCTGGCCTACGGCTTCTACCTGGCGCACCCGAAGGAGACACTGCTCATCGTCACCTCCGACCACGACACCGGAGCGCCGGGGTTGACCTACGCGCAGCGAAGTCTGTCGCACACGGCGAGCGCCGACCGCGTTTACCCTACAGCGGCGCACCTCGCGATGGCCCGCGTGGCCCGGACCTCGGTGAACACGGCGTCGGCGCGGCTGGGCGCGCGCCCAACTGTAGCAGATCTGGCCAGGGTCATGAGCGAGTCCTATCCGAGGCTGGTGATGCATGATCGCTACCAACAGCACATCCTGCGCAACGAGATGGTCAATCCCGCGCTGGCGCGTCGGATACGACAGGGCGCATTCGGGCTCATGCTCGGCCAGTACACGCTCGTCTACTGGGGCTCCACCGGGCACACCTCCATCCCTGTGCCGGTCGCCGCGATCGGAGTCGGCGCGGAGCGCTTCAGGGGCTACATGGACAACACCAAGTTCGCGCACATCCTGTTCGACCTGATGGGGGGGCGCTAGAGGCCAGAGACAGGCACTCACGCCTCCTCGCCCCCGGCGGGCTACACAGGTAGCCGGCGCCGGCCGTGGTATACTCTCTCGCAACAACGGGGCCTCCTGCCGCGGAGGGCCGCGGGAGCCCCTCTCCGGAGGGTGTTCGTCGTGAGGAACATTGCCTTGATCGGGATGCCGGCCACCGGAAAGAGCGCTGTCGGCCGACAGCTCTCGCTCACCCTTGGCCTGCCCTTCGTGGACACCGACGAGACGATCGAGAGCCGCGAAGACGCGTCAATCTCCTCGATCTTCGCGCGCCACGGGGAGCCCCACTTCCGGGCCATTGAAGAAGCGCTGATCGCGGAGGTCACGCAGGCGCCGGGCGTGGTTGCCACCGGCGGCGGCGTGGTTGAGCGCCAGACCAACCTCCAGGCCCTGCGCTCCTGGGGGTGGCTCATCGCGCTCGTCGCGTCTCCGGAGGCCATAGCGCGCCGCGTTGGACAGGCGGACCAGTGGCCGCTGCTGAAGGGCCAGGTGGTTGCGAACCTTGAGCGGCTGTGGGCGCGGCGCGCAGAGAAGTACCTGTCCGCCGATCTGGTGGTGGACGTTGGGCACGAAGATGTGGACGGCGTCGTGCGCAAGATCCTGGGATTCCTCGCGGAGCGCGAGCCGGCCTCCTCGGTCGAGGTCCGCCCTGGCCAGGCCCCGGCCTACCGCGCCGTCGTTGGCACGGGCATCCTGGGGCTACTGGGACACTACGCGCGAGAGGCCGGCCTGTCGGACCGGGCAGGCATCCTGGCGTCCCCTGCGGCGGCCCGCCGGCACGGCGAGCAGGTCTGCGATGCCCTGCAGGGAGCGGGCCTGGATCCTGTGCTGATTGAGGTTCCATCCGGCGAGAGCGTTAAGACGTGGGAGATCGTAGGGGGGCTCTACGGCCGCCTCGTCCGTGAGCAGATTGACCGGACAGGATGCCTCATTGCCATGGGCGGCGAGGAGGTGCTCGATGCGGGCGGCTTCGTGGCCGGCACCTACATGCGGGGCATTCCCGTCGCGTACGTTCCAACCACGCTCATGGCGCAACTCGACAGCTGCGTCGGCGGCAAGGTGGCCCTCAACCACTTCCGGGCCAAGAACCTCATTGGGTTCCTCCATCACCCTCGGCTGGCCATCGTGGATGTGGCGGCCGTCAGCGGAAGCGGCGTGCGGTCGGTTCGGGCGGGTCTGGCCGAAGCCGTCAAGTACGGCGCGATCGCCGACGCGGATCTATTCGACTTCATTGAGGCACATGCCGCGGAACTGCTGGACGCCGACAGCCGCCGCCTGCCGGAACTCGTGGCGCGTTGCCTGCGGATCAAGGCCCGCTTCGTGGAAGAGGATGAGCATGGGGTGGGCCCGCGCATGCTTCTCAACTACGGGCACACCTTCGGGCACGCGATCGAATCCTCGACGGGATTCCATCGGTACACGCACGGCGAAGCCGTGGCGATTGGGATGACGCTGGCCGCCCGCGTCGCTGTGGCGATGGGGTTCGCCCCCGCTTCTCTGGAAGCCCGCCAGACCGCGTTGCTGCGGGCACTCGGTCTCCCCATTGATTTCTCCGGCGTGGCACCGGCCCGCCTGGTGGAGGCGCTCTGGCGAGACAAGAAGCGGCAGGGCACGAGCCTGCGGTTCGTGCTTCCCAGAGGGTTCGGACAGGGAGAAGTCCGGGGCGACGTCCCGATTGAGCTGGTGGAGCGTGTGCTAACAGACCACGCCCCACCGGCCAGCGCTGGGGGTTAGACGCCGGGCATACACGTTCGTCGTTCTACTTGCACGACGGCAAAGTGATCTTGATGGCAGCGTTGAAATCGTAGTAGTCCGTCGTCATCGTTACCGCGCCATCATCGCCAAGAACCTGCGCGCGCCTGGGAAGGCCGTCCGCGGTCGCCACGAACAGCCGCGTCTTCACCGTCATCACGTCGTTCTTCCACACGTAGGTGTACGACTGAGTCCGGACACCCGCGATCGTCTCTTCGGGGCCCCGGGTTGCGGCCACCTCACCCCACATCTGCCCGGGGTCCAGGATGGCCTGTTCTCGGGGCTGAGATTGACACATCCACGGTCCTCCGCCAGTCCGCATTCGGACCGCGGTCCCAACCTGGATCGTCTCAATGGTGTTCCCTCCGACCGTCATCTTGGCGTGGTAGCTGTCGGGGTTCACCACGTCCATCATGGTGACCATGGGGCCGGTCGGTCCTGCTATCGTTCCCCTGGAGCGGTAGGACTTGAGCTTCGCGAGCTTGGTCATAGCGGCAGAGACCTCCGCCCAAACCTTCGCGTCTCCCTTGACGACGAGCTTCGGGGCAGCCGATGCCCCCACCACGAATGTCAACGTGCCGACGAGGACAAGCGCCAGCACCTTCATGATGGTCCTCATGTCAGCCACCTCCCTCAGCGGTTGCTTCCCTGCTGCCCCGACGAAACCTGCTATCATAGCGTGTGCCAGATGAGCCCTACGACCATCTACCTCATCCGCCACGCCGAGACCACCTGGAACGCCGAAGGGCGCCTGCAGGGAACCCTGGACGCTCCGCTGAGCGAGCGCGGTCAGGAGCAGGTGCGGCGGCTGATTGAGGCGCTCCGTGCGGTCCCGCTTGCCGCGGTGTATTCCAGCCCGCTCGGCCGGGCCCATGCGACCGCCGATCCGATAGCAGCCGCGCACGCGGTCCCGCTGCGCACCGTCGCAGAGCTGCGGGAGATGGCGCAGGGCGAGTGGGAGGGCCGCCTGATCTCAGAGGTCAGGGACGGGGACGGCAGGCCGATCCAGGCCAGGGTGGATTCGCCCGTTGAGTCTGTCTTCCCCGGCGGCGAGACCATGGAGCATGTGCAGACGCGCGCAGTCGCCGCGCTGCGTATGCTGGCAGAGCGGCACCCCGGCGAGGTCATCGCGGTCGTCGCCCACGGAGGAGTGAACAAAACGCTCCTGCTGTCGTGCCTTGGCGCGCCCCTGGGGCATCACGCGCGGATCGCTCAGGGCGGGGCGTGCATCAACATCATCGAGTTGGGCGGGCCGCTGCCCCGCGTTACTGCGCTGAACAACACGGTGCACCTAGACGTTGACCCGTAGGTCGCCTTCAGGGTAGCGCCGAAAGACCGCGATGCCCGCGACCACGCAGGCGGTGGCGATCATCGGCGCCACCCGCAGCCCGAGCCCGTACCCGAAGACCTCCAGGACGCCACCCAGGATTGCGGCCGCGACGCTTGTTGCGCCGTTGAGGATCAGACCCTGGAACGCGAAGAACATCCCCTCCAGGCGCTGCCCGCGCTCGCGGGCCACTGCGTGGGCGATGTCGGCCAGGATCGCGTTGGGCAGCACAAACAGCGCCGCCAGCGGCAATCCGGCCATCGCGGCAACCAGGTAGCCCTGGGCCGCCGCGCCAAGCGGCACCGGCCACAGGCCGACCGATGCCAGAAGGGGCAGGATCACGCCGGCTGCGGCCATGGCCAGCAGCAGCGCCCGCGGCTTGCCCAGGCGGTCGGCCAGGGCAGCGATAGCGGGTAGGGCGAGCAACGTCGTGGCCACGCTCGCTCCCAGCACGCTGCCGACCGCGGCCCGGGGCAGGCCCATCAGGACCGTCACCATCAAGGCCATCGAGAGGTTCACCATGGAGAGCCCGAGCCACAGCAGCGCGAACCCCACGATGAAGACCCGAAACGCCCGCTCGCCGAAGACCGTGCGCAGCGCAGGCCAGAAATCAACCGGGGTGTCGGCGATCGGCCGCTCGCGCACTGCGATCCCTGCCACCAGCAGCGGGATTAGACCCAGCGGCGCCAGCATCAGCCCCATGGTCCGGAAGCCGGCCCTCGCGGCGAGCGCCGACGAGGCGATGAACGCCGCCGCTGTGCCGGTCAGACTGAACGCGCTCTGCCATGCCGAGGTGACGACACGATCCCGCCCGGGCCCGGTGATCTCGGGCAGCAGCGCCATGTAGGGGTTGAGCACGAACGTCAGCACGAAGAAGAAGACGCCCAGCACCGCGGCCAGGAAGAGAAAGTTCACAGCAGAGACAACCTCGTGAGGCGGCCTCCACAGGAGCGCGAAAGAGGCCGCCAGCAGCGGCGCGCCGGCCAGGATGAACGGCCTCCGGCGGCCGATCTGCCAGCGCAGCCGGTCGCTCCAGTGGGCCACCAGCGGATCGGCCAGCGCGTCCACGGCACGTCCAATGCCCATGGCCAGGCCCAGAAGTGCCGGCGCCACGAGCTGAGGCAGGCCCTGATCCGGCGGCGGCGCGTAGAAGTAGAAGACCCACAGTAGAACGGTCTGCTGGAGCAGGCTGGAACCGAAGGGTCCGAGACTGTAGAGGATGCGGCGGGCGGGAGTGAGCACGCACGAGGCTTCCACAGAGGCGCCGTCGTATTCCTTGTTCAGTCGCCACCCGCAGGGGGGCGGCCCAACGACCCGGAGCGAAATGGGATGCCCTGCTTGCAGTGCTGGCCGGACCACGAGGTTCTTCTTGCTTCAAGTTGGGCGCACAGCAATGCGCCCCACCTGCCTTGACGCACTCGACTATTCTGGCTAGAATCTGGCTAGAATGCGCCATGAAATCCTGCTAGCGCCAGAGGCCGCCCAGGACCTCGAGGAGCTTGACGCGCACGTTCGGGTTACGGTCCGTGACGCTATCGAGAAACACCTTCGGCATCAGCCCGCCCGGACGAGCAAGAGCCGGATCAGGCGTTTGAGAGGCCTGGCGCGACCTCAGTTTCGTCTTCGCGTGTGCGAGGTGCGCGTCTTCTACGACGTTTTCGAAACACGTGTAGAAGTTCTCGCCATCGTCCGGAAGTCAGACGCCAGGGCATGGCTAGAAAGGGCGGGTGAACGATCATGAAGAAGGTCGCTCTCTCGGAGGCCAAGGACGACCTCTCCAGGATACTCCGCGTCGCCGAGAAGGAGGAGGTACTCATCACCCGGCACGGCAAGCCCGCGGGTGTACTGGTTGGCTTTGAGTCAGAAGACGATTGGTTTGACTATCGGCTTGAGCATGATCCCAGGTTTCTTGCTCGAATCGAAGCAGCGAGGCGCAGCTTGCGGGCCGGGCGTGGTGTAAGGCTCGAAGACCGCGACACGTGACAGGGAGAGGGTACCTGACTTCGGCTTGCGGCCGCCAGCGGGCGGGACTTCGTCGGTACTCCAGATTGCCCCGTTCGCCCGCCGCGGCTGATACCGCGCGTTGGGCGGCATAGAAGGGAGCGAGTGGTGGCAATACGTGTTGTCAGGCTAGGCAGTCAGAGGGTAGAGGGCGAAGGCACACGCATCGGAACCGTTCGGCGTCCGCCGCGTGGTGTGCCCAGGGCAGAGTTCGCATCACAGAACTGGTACGATGTGTGGCTCCCCAACCTTGCGCCGAGCGTCGAGACCATGAATCTCGGCCAGGAAGCCAAGACGCCTGCTGAGTGGGCCAATTTCATCAGGAATTACCGGGCTGAAATGGCAGCTCCGGAGAACAGCCACGTCATCGAGCTACTCGCGGCACTCTCCCGCCAAAGCAACTTCTCGGTCGGCTGCTACTGCGAGAGTGAAGCACGTTGCCATCGTTCGGTGCTTCGCGAATTGCTGGCCGAGAGGGGTGCCAGGCTGGAAGCGTCGGCCGCTGATGTCAAACGTTTGGCCCGCCACAAAGGAGGTGTGTAGTGCAAAGCCAACAACCGAAAGGTCCATTCTGCCAAAGCTGCGGTATGCCCCTCGAGAAACCCGAGGACTTCGGCACCGCGGCCGGTGGGTCTCGGGCAAACGACTACTGCCGTTTCTGCTTTCAAGACGGCGCGTTTACAGAACCCGAGATAAGCATGCAGGCCATGATTGACAGATGCGTCGCCATCATGGCGCAACAAGGCATCATGCCGGAAGATCAGGCAAGGGCGCTCATGACCGACGTCATCCCTGGGTTGAAGAGGTGGCAGCGTGCCTGACCAGACCATCAAGATCGTCGTTGCGGCGGTGCTCTTGCTTCATGGGCTGGGTCATGGCGGAGCGCTTGGCGCGCTCGTCTGGATCAGGTTCAGGCCGGGTGACGCCGGGGCCTGGCTGGCCGCGCGATCATGGCTCTTCCCCGCACTCCCGGCTGGCACGGCTACTGCGATGGCCAGCACCTTCTGGGTCTTGTCCTTGATCGGCTTCGTCGCGGCGGCCTTGTCATTCTGGTGCATCCTCGTGCCCGGAGATGCGTGGAGGCAGATCGCCGTCGTTTCGGCGATCGTCTCGACCCTTGGCATCGTGCTGTTCTTTGGCACATGGCCCACCCTCAACACAATCGCCGCCCTTGCGGTGAACAGCGCGGTTCTTGTCACGCAGCTCTGTCTGCGCTGGCCCCCGTAGACCGGCTGAACATCGGCTGTAGGTGAAGGTCGTATGACTCGTATCCGAGCCGAGAAACCCGGTGATGCTTCCCAAGTTCGGGCCGTCATCGAGGCAGCGTTCGGGCGGTCACTAGAGGCCGACATCGTGGCCGAGCTGCGGCTGGCCAGCGAGGACTACCTGGCATTGGTGGCCGAGGACGGCACGGTGGTCGGCCACATCCTATTCACCCCGGCCGTGGTCGAACTCGCAGGGCGCCGGGTCGTCGGCATGGGGCTCGCGCCGATGGCTGTTCTCCCGGATCGCCAGCGCCAGGGCATCGGCAGCGACCTCGTGAGGCGCGGGCTGGAGATCCTTCGCGAGAGGGGCTGTCCTTTTGTGGTTGTCCTCGGGCATCCGGAGTACTACCCGCGCTTCGGGTTCGAGCCCGCCTCCGCTCATGGCCTCGCCAGCCAGTGGGAAGGCGTGCCCGACGAGGCGTTCATGGTCCTGGTCCTGGACGCGGACGCCATGGAAGGTGTCACCGGCGTGGTGAGGTACCGGGACGAGTTCGATGAGGCCGTGTAGGATGCAGCCCGCGTAGGGTGCGGCTCGCGTAGGGTGCGGCCCGTGTAGGATACAGCCCGCCCAGGCCTTGACGGATTCCCGTACAGGGAGCGCGGCGGCTCTGGCGTATTCTACTGCAACAATGGGTGCGGCGCCGCCGCGGGGATTGCCGCCGTGGGCACTGGGATCCGGGAGGTTCCCGCGGCGACCGGCGTCGGGGAGGGGCAATGCTGCGCTATCTCACAGCGGGCGAATCGCACGGCCGAGCGCTGGTCGCCATCGTCGAGGGCCTGCCCGCAGGGCTGCGGGTGGACGAGGACTGGGTCAATGCCCAGATGGCGCGGCGCATGCAGGGGTACGGCCGCAGCAGCCGGATGCAGCTGGAACAGGACCGTGCCGAGATCGTCTCGGGCGTAATCCGCGGCGAGACCATCGGCGCGCCGGTTGCGCTCTGGATCGAGAACCGCGATTGGCGGCGCGACGAGCCGGACATCACGCGGCCCCGGCCCGGGCACGCCGATCTAGCCGGCGCGCTCAAGTACGGCTTCGACGAGGTGCGCCGCGTGCTCGAGCGGTCCAGCGCCCGCGAGACCGCGGCGCGCGTGGCCGCCGGCGCCCTCTGCGGTCGGCTCCTGGATGAGTTCGGGGTGCGCCTGTTCAGCCACGTTACCGAGATCGGCGGCGAGGCGATTCGCGAGCAGCCCGCTCACTGGGAAGAGGTCCCGGCGCTGGCCGAATCCTCGGCGGTGCGCTGCGCAGACCCCGAGGCCGAAGTCCGCATGAAGGTGGCGATTGACGCGGCACGCGCGCGCGGGGACACGTTGGGCGGCGTGTTCGAGGTCGTGGCGCTGGGCCTGCCTCCGGGGCTCGGCAGCCACGCCCATTGGGACCGGAGGATTGACGCCCGCATCGCCGCGGCCGTGATGTCCATCCCCGCGGTCAAGGGCGTCGAGTTCGGGCTTGGGTTCGGGGCGGCGCGCACGCCGGGCAGCAGCGCCCACGATGAGATCCTCCACGACCCGGAGCGCGGGTTCTACCGGCCGACCAACCGCGCGGGAGGCGTCGAGGGAGGCATGACGAACGGCGAGCCCCTGGTTGTCCGGGCGGCGATGAAGCCGCTCTCGACGCTGCGCGCGCCGATGCGCTCAGTGGACCTGAGAACCAAGGAAACGGTGGAGGCAGCGGTGGTGCGCAGCGACGTCTGCGCGGTGCCGGCCGCGGGTGTGGTTGGCGAAGCGATGGTGTCGTCCGTGCTGGCCGATGCCTTCTTGGAGAAGTTCGGCGGCGACGCGGTGGCGCACATCCGGCAGGCCTACGACCGGTACAGAGAGGAAGTGCGACGGTGCTGACCATCATCGGTCGGCGCGTCAACCTGAGGGAGTTCAGGGCCGAGGACGCCGCCTGGCTGGTCCGGATGATGGCGCGCGGCACATGGTGGAAGTGGGACGCGCCGTGGGAAGGTCCTCCCTCCGAAGACGAACTACGCCAGGTGCCCGTGCGAATTGCCGCCATGGTCCGCGAAGCCGCCTCGCCGCCCAGGCGCATGATAATCGAGACGCGGGCAGGGTCTCCCATTGGCACGGTCTCCCGCTACTGGGTGGACGAGCGCACCCAGTGGCTGGAAGTAGGCGTGGGCATCTACGCGGCGCGTAACTGGGGCCGGGGGTTTGGGCCGGCAGCGCTTGGGCTGTGGGTGGACCACCTGTTCGAGGCCCTGGAACTGCGGCGCGTCGGCCTGCGCACCTGGTCCGGAAACGAGCGGATGGTACGTCTTGCCCGCCGCCTGGGGTTCAAGCGGGAGGCCGTATTCCGGGAGGCCTACGCCACCGCGGATCGCGCCCATGACCGGGTTGCCTTCGGCCTGCTCAGGCGGGAGTGGCAGCGGGTCCGGCGTTCCTGGCCCGGGTAGCCCGATGCGGACGGATACCTCCCGACCGTCGGAGATGCCGCCAGAGAAACCGCCAGAGAAACCGGCAGAGAGCGGCTGGCGCCGCGTGCGCGTGAACCTGGGTCCCCGGTCGTACGATACCGTGGTGGGCGCAGGCGCGATCTCCCTGACCGGGCACGAACTGCAACGGCTCGGCGCCGGCCGCCAGGCCGCGGTACTGTCCAACCGGGGAGTGTTGCGCCGCTTCGGGGATGCGCTGTTGCGCTCCCTGGAAGGATGCGGCTTCGCTGCTCAAACCCTGACAGTCCCAGCCGGTGAGAAGTCCAAGAGTCTCCGTCAGGTTGTGCGCATCTACGATGCGCTCGGCGCGTTCGGGTTCAACCGCGACGACACGCTCATCGCGCTGGGCGGGGGCGTCGTGGGCGACCTGGCAGGGTTCGCGGCCGGCACCTATATGCGCGGCATCCGGCTGGTGCAGGTGCCGACCACCCTGCTGGCCCAGATTGACAGTGGCATCGGAGGGAAGTCGGCGGTCAACCACCCGCGCGCCAAGAACCTGATCGGGGTCTTCCACCAGCCGGCGTTGGTGATAGCCGACACCGACGCGCTGCGCTCGCTGCCACCGGCGGAGTTGCGCTTTGGGCTGGCTGAGGCCGTCAAGTACGGCATGGCGATGGACCGTGTGCTATTTGAGATGCTGGAGGGGTTCACGCCCAGGAATCTGGATGAAGTCGTGTATCGCTGTGCCGCGCTGAAGGCCAGCGTGGTCGAAGAGGACGAGTTTGATTGGGGCCCACGCGAGGTGCTCAACTACGGGCACACGGTGGGACACGCCATCGAGGTGGCGCTCCCCGGCCGCTTCACGCACGGTGCCGCGGTGGCCATCGGGATGCAGGTGGAGGCCCGCGCAGCGGTGAGGCTCGGCCTGCTGGGCGAGGCGGACTCGGCCCGTCAGGCCGCCCTGCTGGAGTGCCTGGGACTGCCGGTGACGGTTCCGGCCGGGCCTGCCGGCCCGCTGCTCGAGGCGATGCATCTGGACAAGAAGCGGCGCGGCGGCAGGATTCACTGCACCCTTCCCGAAGGCATCGGCCGTGCCCGGCTGGGAGTGGAGGTTCCTGACTCCCTGATGCAGGAGGTCGTCATGGAGTGCCAGGAGCCCATCCAGGCCGCGCCGCGCGAGGGAGGGGCATAGGAGTGCACGTCCGGGGCATACGCGGCGCGATCACGGTGGAGTCCAACGCCGCGGAGGCGATTCGCGAGGCAACGCGCACCCTGCTGGAGGCGATGGTGCGCGCCAACCATGTTGAGACGGACGAGATAGCCGCGGTGATCTTCACGCTGACCCCGGACCTCGATGCCACCTTCCCGGCCGAGGGCGCCCGGCAGATGGGCTGGGCCTCTGTGCCACTCCTTTCGTCCACGGAGATCGCCGTGCCGGGCGCGCTGGAGCGCTGCCTGCGCGTGCTCATGCTGGTGAACTCGCCCAGGGCGCAGGGAGAGATCGCGCACATCTACCTGCGCGGAGCCGAGGTACTCCGGCCGGACCTCAACGCGCGATCTCGGGCGACGTGAGAGAGATAGTCCCTCTGGGGACCCCCCCGGATGCGTCCATTCGCATCCCCGGCTCGAAGAGTCTGACCAACAGGGCCCTGCTGCTGGCCGCGCTGGCCCGCGGTAGATCACGGCTGACCGACGTGCTGTTCAGCGATGACACAAGCGCGATGGTAGAGAGCCTGCGGCGGTTGGGCTTCGCAGTCCAAGTTGACCAGCCGGGACTGCTCATGATGGTCGAGGGCCTCGGCGGGGACATCCCTGCAAAGAGCGCCGATCTGTTCGTCCGGGGTGCCGGGACGGCGGCCCGGTTTCTGACCGCGATGGTGGGTCTGGGCAGCGGTCGGTTCACGATAGACGGCACGGAACGGATGCGGGAACGGCCGATCCAGGATCTGCTCGACGCCCTTGGGATGCTTGGTGTGGAGGCCGTTGCAGAGCGCGGAACGCCTCCGGTGGTGGTGAATGCACACGGCATGCGCGGTGGACGCGCGATGGTGCGCGGCGATACAAGCAGCCAGTTCCTCTCCGCGCTGCTCATGGCTGCGCCGTACGCACAGAACGATGTGGAGGTGATCCTGGAAGGCCGCCTGGTGGAGGCCCCCTACGTTGAGATGACGCTGGCCGTGATGGAGGCGTTTGGGGTCAGCGTTGGGCGCGAGGGCGTACGGCGGTTCTTCGTCCGGTCCGGACAGCGCTACCGCGCGCGCGAGTACGCCATCGAACCGGACGCCAGCGCCGCCGCGTACTTCTTCGCGGCCGCGGCCATCACCGGAGGCAGGGTGAGGGTGCCGGGGCTCTCCAGGTCCTCGCTACAGGGGGACGCGCGCTTCGTGGATCTGCTCGAGGAGATGGGCTGCCGGGTAGTGCGCGGCGAAGGCTTCCTCGAGGTCTCGGGAAGCGGGGTGCTGCGCGGAATCGAGGCAGACCTCTCCGAGATGAGCGATCAGACCATGACGCTGGCCGCGATCGCGCCCTTCGCCGACGGCCCGACCCGCATCCGTCGCGTTGCGCACATCCGCCACCAGGAGTCCGACCGGCTCGCGGCCACGGCTGCCGAACTACGGCGGTTGGGTCAAGAGGTGGAGGAAAGCGACGACGGCCTGGTGATCCTGCCCAGGCCTGTGCGGCCGGCTGTGGTTCAGACATACGATGACCACCGCGTGGCGATGGCCTTTGCGGTCACCGGCCTGCGGGCCCCGGGAATCGCCATTGCGGACCCCGGGTGCGTGGCCAAGACCTTTCCGGACTTCTTCGAGCGGTTGGAGGACCTCCGCTCGGGTCCTGCCTAGCCCGACTTGGTCTCAGTCGGCGTCGGCTTGAACGTGAACCGAGTACCGCAGTTGCGGCAGCGCCACTTCTGACTGCCTGTTTCGTCCACACCTTGGTACTCGAGGTGCGTGCTCTTGCACCCCGGACACCTTGATGCGCCTTTCATACCCATGGCCATCCTCCTCTCTCTATGAAATCCTTACGGACCCACGGGCCGAACTCCTGCGTGCCTAGCCGCCCAGGCCCGGCTGGCGCCTGCCGGCCAGGAGCGCGCGGACGACCGGTCCGGCGGCGCCCAGACGCTGGCGCAGCCGTCCGGCGAAGAGCAGCTCGCTTCCCCGGCGGAAGTACTCGTAGGCCGGCCGCGTGTACGGGTACCACCAAACCTTAGACGTCGGAACCCGGTCCACCACGCGCGCGCACGCCTCGGTCACCTCGCACAGGGCGTCGGGTCCGTGCAGCCGGCCCCACCCGCTGGAGCCGCTTCCGCCCCACGGGCAATCCAGCATCGCGTAGGCCGAGGCGTGATCGTTCACCATGGCAAGGCATGCGCGCATCTGGTCTGCCAGCCGCCGCCCGCGCTTCAGGTCCCGCGTCCACACGCTGCCGGTCAACGCGCGGGGCGACGCGTTGGAACGGGTGACCGCCTCCTCCTCATCGGCCACGGCTACCACGGGCAGGACCGGTCCAAAGGTCTCCTCGCGCATTACGAGCATCTCATCGGTCACGTCGGCCAGGACGGTCGGCGGGTACCAGAAGCCCGGCCCCTCGGGGATGCGGCCGCCGGCCAGCAGCCGGGCCCCGCGCTCGACCGCGTCGGTAACGTGGCGGTGCACCCTTTGCCGGGCCGACTCACTGATCAGCGGTCCAAAGGCCCAGTGCGTGGCCGGAGCGTGCAGGCGGCCGGCGTGCTCGACGAACCCGGCCAGTTCGGTCAGGCGGGCGGTGGCCTGCAGCGCCCGATCCACGAAGGCTCCGGCTACATCGCGGGCGACGTAGACCCGTTCCACCGAGCAGCAGAACTGTCCGGTGTTGCTGAAGGCGTTCCACACCGCGCCCTGCGCCGCGTAGGCCACGTCCGCATCCACGCAGACAACCATGGCGTCCTTGCCACCCAACTCGAGCAGCGGGGGCCTCCTGCACGCATCCGCCAGGGCGCGCGCAACCGAAGCCCCGGTGGCTACGCTGCCGATGAACACGATACGATCGGTCTGTGAAGCCACGAGCGCGGCCCCGGTCGCCGGGCCGCCGGGGACCACGTTGAGCAGCCCAGCGGGTAGGCCAGCATCTGCGAAGGCGCGCGCGATCTCCAGGGCAGTCAGGGGGGCATGTTCCGACGGTTTGACGACCACCGCGTTCCCGGCCGCCAGCGCAGGCACGATGGCGCCCATGGCAAGCGAGAAGGGCAGGTTCCACGGCGTAATGGCTCCGATCACACCCAGGGGCTTCCGGTACACGCGGCCGGACTTGCCGAAGAAGTAAGGCCGGAAGCGCGTCCGGATCGCGCGCGGGCGCAGCACCCGCTCTGTCTCCGCCGCGTAGTAGGCCAGGCACTCAAGCCCGGTTGGGATCTCCGCGCCGCCGACAGACTCGCATGGGGGCTTGCCGGTCTCCAGCAGGATGGTGTCCGATATCTCGTCAATGCGATCCACCATCAGGTGCAGGGCGCGCCGCAGCACGCCACGCCGGGTGGACCAGGGGCTCTCCGCCCAGGCCGGTTGCGCGCGGCGTGCTGCGGCCACGGCCTGCCTGACTTCGTTCGGCCCGGCTACCGCGTACCGATAGGCATCCTCGCCTGTGCAGGGGTCCTGACCCTGTGCCCAGGCCCCGCTCTCGGACCACTCGCCGCCGATCCACATCCTGGCCTCGCGCATGGCAGTCCCCTCCCTGTCACGGGATTACCTGCCGGTCCGGGTCGTGCTTCCACCAGATGTACGAGCAGACCGTCAGCACAGACACTCCGCCCACCAGGAGCGCGATCATGGCCCACACCGCGTACTCCGAGCGCAGGAGGCCTGCCAGGATTGACGCCGCGCCGACCAGGATGAACACCTTTCCTCCCAGCCGGTGGGTCTTGTTCCATGACTCCTCGCTGGAGAGCGTCCACGGAGTGCGGATTCCAACGAACCAGGTCGAGCGCAGTTTGCCCATGTAGTTTCCCAGCACGATAAACAGCGCGCCGACCAGCAGGGGCGTGATCCTCTCCACGCGGACCGGGATCCCACGCGCCCAGAGCACGACTACCAGGTACAGGGCGAACAGAAACGCGACCAGTAGCGTCCGGATGAGGTTGTAGACACCGGCAAAGAGCGCGTAGTGCCCGCGCCGTGGATCGAAGCGCGGCAGGACGAGCATCAGGACGTAGATGCCCACGGCGGCAGCCGGGATGGCAAGGAGCCCCTCTGCCTTGCCGCCGAACCGGTCCGGCGTCCCATTGATGTCCCAGTGAACCGGCAGCCGCTCCGGTGCTGCGCCCCAGGTCAGGCCTGCCAGCACCAGCATGGCCGCGATTAGCGCGAGACTCAGCCCCTCGCTTCTCCACGAAACCCGCACGATGGTCGTCCTCCTTTCCCCCTCCTATTCTGCGGCGCGAGGCCCACGGAGAAAAGGGCTGTCGGGTCGGCCCCGGCCAATGCGGCCGCACAGCGGTGCAACACAACGCGCCACCGAGAGGAGAACCGCCGGGAGACGGGAAACTGGTAGCCCGTGGAAACCCGTGCCCACGCCTGACGCCGGTCTCTACCAGAGATACTCCCGGGCAATCCACGGCGAGCGACTGCCGCTGGCGCTGGTGGACATGGACGCGGTGGACCGCAACATAGAGACGCTGGTTATGCCGGTCCACAAGGCCGGTAAGACGCTCCGGCTGGCAACCAAGTCCGTCCGCTGTCCGGCACTGATCCGCTACATCCTGGATCGCGGCCAGGGCACGATCCGCGGCCTGATGGCCTACGCCGTGGAAGAGGCCGCGTTCCTGCTTGAGCAGGGCTTCGATGATCTCCTGGTGGCCTATCCCACGGTCCAGGATTCTGACATGCGGATCCTGGCTGCGATCAACCGCGAACGGCCCAGGGCAGCGGTCGTCGTGGATTGCGTGGAGCACCTGGAGCGGGCCGACCGCGCCGCCCAAGGGGCGCGGAGTACCATCCCGGTCGTGGTAGAGGCGGATCTCTCGTATCGGCCACTGGGAGGGATGCTGCACCTCGGTGTGCGGCGCAGCCCGCTGCGCACTCCGGAGGCGGTCGTTGGAGTGGCGGCGCGCGTGCTGGCCTTTCCCAACCTGTCGTTGAAGGGTGTGATGGGCTACGAGGGCCAGATCGCGGGTGTGGGTGAGGCCAACCCGCACTCGCCCCTGCTCAATCCCGCCAGGCGGCTGATCAAGCGGCTGTCCGTGCCGCGGGTGGCTGAAGCGCGATCGCGCATCGCCGGCCTGCTCGCCGACCGGGGGATACGGATCGAGCTCTTCAACGGGGGCGGTACCGGGAGTCTCTTTTCGACCGTGACAGAGGCCGCCGTGACAGAGGTCACGGTAGGATCGGGCTTCCTGACCGGCCACCTGTTCGACTATTATCCGCGGCTCGATCTGGTTCCGGCGCTCTTCTTCGCCCTGCAAGTTGTGCGCCGGTCCGATCTGCGGATCGTTACCTGCCACGGCGGCGGCTACATCGCCTCGGGCGAGGCCGGCCGCGATCGGCTGCCCCTGCCTGCCCTGCCCGCCGGAATGAAGCTCCTGGCCTTCGAGGGCGCCGGGGAGGTGCAGACCCCTCTGCGCCTCCCGCCGGGTGAGACGCTGGATCCGGGCGACCCCGTCTTCTTCCGGCACGCCAAGGCAGGCGAGCCCGCGGAGCACTTCAACGAGTACCTGTTCGTCCGCGGAGACCGCATCGAGCAGCGGGCCCCCACCTACCGGGGATACGGCCTGTGTCCGTTGTGATTACGTAGGAGGAGGCGACCGTGCGAAGAGAGATTGCACACCTGTTGCTCGTTCCGATCGTCCTGCTCGCGTGGGCGCGCATCGGCGCGCCGCGGCTCACCCTCTACTCCTGGGACGCCGTCGCCAAGTACCGGAGTCCGTACCTGAGCGCCATTGCGCCTGGAGGGGAGGGCGACGCGGTCTCCCGTCGGGTGGTCGTGGTCGTGGTGGACGCCCTGCGCGCCGACGCATCGAGGACCCTGCCTACCCTCAACAGATTGCGCGAGGCAGGAGCAGACCGTACCGCGCGCACCGGTCAACCCTCGCTCTCGTATCCGTCCTGGACGGTTATCGGCACCGGTGCATGGCAAGAGCAGAGTGAGGTCACGACCAACTTCTACAAGGGCGCCATCCCGGTGGACACGATTTTCGAAGCGGCCAGGCGCAAGGGGCTGACCACGGCAATCGTCGGCTCTGGTTCAGGGTGGCCGCAACTCTACGCCCGCGGGGTTGACGTCAACCTGGGGATCGACGGGCCGAGCGACCCGTACTCCGATCTGCAGGGCGTGCGCAGGCAGGACGACCAGATAGAGGCGGCGGCGCTACGCGTCCTGGCCGAGAAGAAGCCGGACCTGTTGCTCGTTCACCTGGCCGAGCCAGATAACGCAGGGCACGCCCGTGGCGCGGCCAGCCGGGAGTACGCGGACGCCATTGCCACGATTGGCGCGCGCATCGGCCGCCTGGTATCCGCGCTCGACCTGCGCAACACCACCATCCTGGTCACCGGTGATCACGGCATGCTGGACCGCGGCGGGCACGGCGGCTGGGAGAGCGAGGTGCTCACCGTGCCGCTTCTGGCCGCTGGAGCCGGCGTCCGGCCGGGCCGGTACGCGGAAGCGACCCAGGCGGACGTGGCCCCCACCGTGGCCGTGCTCCTGGGGACGAGCATCCCGGCGCACAACCAGGGCCGGCCGTTGTTCGACATGCTCGACCTGCCAGAGGGCCTGCGCGCCCGACGCGCCCTGGATGCCGCGGCGCAGTTGCGCGACCGCTACGCCCAGTACGCGCAGGTGATCGGCGCGGCCCCGTTCGTCCACCGAAACCTGGACCAGGCAAGAGAGGCCCTCGCCGCAGGCCAGGACGAGGGTGCATACAGGGCCGCGATGTCGGACATTGAGGCCACCTGGAAGCAGGCCTCCTCAGCCAAAGCCGCGCGCCTGACACATGAACGGCTGGTGCGGTTGCCCATTGCGCTGCTTGTGATGCTACCGTTCGCTGCCTACATGGCCTTCGTGGTCAGAAACCGTTGGGACTGGCGCGCGCCACTTGCCGGCACGATTGCATACACGCTGATCTATCAGGGCCTGTATTTCGGCCGCGGCTACAAATGGTCGTTGAGCGCCTTCAACACCGAGGAGCAGATAATGAGGTTCTTCACTGAGCGCACCGTAGATGCGATGATCGCGCTGCTCATTGCTGCTATCCTCGTAGGCGCGCTGAGTCGCCGCGTGAGACCCCTGGCGGCCGCGGTCAACGCGGTCACCATGGCGTTCATGGTTGCCTGGTGGCTGGTGTTCCAGATCGGGATCTTCTACTTCCTCTACGACGTCGGCTTCGCCTGGTACCTGCCCGATTTGGCCATTGGCTTCAAGTACTATCTCGACGTGCTGCAGACCGGCGCGTTCTGGCCGCTTACCCCTGCCCCGCTGCTCATCGTCCTGCCGTTTGCCGCGATCGGCGCCCGCTGGGTGGCGGCCCGCGTTCCGGCGTTCCGCGCATGAGCGGCCAGTTTGACTGCATCATCGTCGGCTCCGGGACCTCCGGGGGTGTCATTGCATACTACCTGACCGCCGGGGGCATGCGTTGTCTGCTTCTGGAAGCTGGCGATGTCTACACCGCCGATACCTTTCCCGACAACGACATGGACGGCTCTGCACGGCTGTTCTGGGGGGGCGGGCTCGAGCTGAGCACCACGGCGGAGATGGCGTTTCTGCGGGCCCGCTGCCTGGGAGGCACCTCGGTCGTCAACCAGTGCCTGCTCGACCGTTTTGACGAGTACGCGTGGTCGGCCTGGAAGGAGGCATCCGGGGTCGGGTTCCTGTCCGGGGAGGAGATGGCCCCGCACTACGCGGAGGTCGAGGGCCGCCTCAGCATCAGGGAGGTCCCCGCGTCCCACCACAACCGCAACTCCCGCCTGTTCGTGGACGGCTGCGAGAAGCGAGGATACCGGTGGGCACCGCTGCGCCGCGGAGAGACCGACTGCGCGATAGAAGAGGGGAACGACTGCATCGCCTGCCTGAATGGATGCCGGCGCGGCTCCAAGCAGAGCACCCTGGTTACGTTCATACGCTGGGCGCAGGCGCTGGGGCTTACGGTGCGGCCAGGGTTTCAGGTCGAGCGCCTGGAGCCAGGCAGCGATGGTGTGCGGATGTACGGCACCCACCACGGCCAAGCCCAGGAGATCCGCGCCCCCAGGGTTGTCCTCGCATCCGGCGCGCTGGGCAACGCGCGTCTGCTGCTGCGCTCTGGATTCGAGAAGCGCCTGCCGCATCTGGGCAGGGGATTCTACTGCCACCCCCAGTTGATGACCTTTGCCGAGTTCGACGAGCCGGTGGACGCCTACAAGGGTGCCTTCCAGGCCTGCAAGTCCGACGACCCGCGGTTCAGGAAGGCGGGGTTCAAGCTGGAGAACGTATTCGCCCCGCCGACCTCGGTGGCCATGCTCTATCCGGGATACGGCGCACGCCTGCAGGCGTTCATGCTTCGATACCGGCACCTGGCTTCGGTAGAGGTGGCCGTGCAGGACACGGTTCCGGGCAGGATCAGCGTGGATGCCAGGGGGCGGCTCCGGATAGCAAAGCGCCTGGAGGGCGAAGACGTCCGTCGCGGAAAGGCAGGGCTGCTCGCGGTCAGGGAGATCCTCGAGAGCGCAGGCGCCCGGACCATCCTGCACTGCCCTATGAGCTTCGGGCTGCACCTGATGGGAGGGCTGGCGATCGGCCAGGACGCGCAGCGGTCTGCGGTCGGTGGAGGATTCAGCCTGCACGGCTTTCCCTACATCTACGCCGCCGACTCGAGCATCTTCCCGGCCGCGCCAGGGATCAACCCTGCGCTGACGATCATGGCGCTTGGCCAAAGGGCGAGCCAGGAGATCCTCAAAGGGGTGATCGAATGACCTCCGATCCTGCGCGCACACCGCCTGCGGAGGCGCCCTCCGGGACCCCAACGCCGATCCTGACGCCGCGGGAGGTACGGGCCCTGGAGAGGGTTGGGGACATCGTGGCCCCTGCCTGCGGGCCGCTGCCGGCATTCTCGGCCACGGGGTGCGTCCGCTACGCGGACGACCTGCTCCGCTACATGCCCCCGGAGGACGTCGCCGATATCCGGCTGCTGCTGCGGATCCTCTCCATCAAGCCGACGTCCGGCATCCGGTTCATCCTGGCCCTGGCACGGGCCGGCCGGCGCCTGCCAGGGTCTCTGGGCGCGACCCTTCGGATGATCGAGATAGGGCTCAAGGGACTGGTCATGTCGCTCTACTACTCGGGCAAGGCAGCCCCGGGCGATGCCGCCGCAGGCAACGCCAGGAGGGCAACCGCGGATGTGGCGGACTTGATCGGGTACAGGCCGCGGGTGGTTCCTGTGAGCGGCTTGAACCCGCCGTCACCGCCGCCCTCAGGGTAGGCAAGACCGATCTACTGCGCCGGGGCAAATGCTACCGGCGGGCCTCTACGCGTAGCCGCTGCCCGGCGTAGAGTGCGCCGCCCAGGTCCACCTCGGCACCGACGGTCTCATCCACGACCACGTGCGTGCCGGCCTCGACCTGCCTTACCAGACGGCGACCGCCCGCGGCGCTGACCAGGGCGTCCTTCACGTGAGCGCCCTGCCACAAGACCACAGGAGCGTCGTTGACCAGGACCGTCAGCCGCTGTGGCCGCACGCCCCACTCCGCCGTCGCCGGTTGAGCACCCTGCGACCTACCGCCTGACCTCGATCCGTATCCGGCCCTCAGACGCGGGATAGTTGACCACGCCCCGCAGCGTCTTCTCGATAAACGCCGCCAGCTCCAGGACATCGGTGCCGGATGAAGTATCAACAGGCGGGCCGAAGGCAGGGAAGGCATACCCTCCTCCGCCGGTGCCCATGTAGTCGTTGACTGCCACCCGATACCTCCGGGATGGATCCAGCGGTCGGCCTGCCACGGATATCTCGGCGTCGAGCAGCCGGCGCTCCGCGTCCACCAGGTACCGGATGGTCATCCCCGACACCTGGAGATCCACCTGGTTGCGCCGCGAGTACGAGGCGCGCACGCTCTCGCGCAGTTGCTCGCCCGTGATCTCGAAGAGCAGGAGGTAGTTGGCGAAGGGCATCACGGCATACAGACTGCGCAGTGTTATCGGCCCGGATGGGATCGAGGCGCGGATGCCGCCGCTGTTGGTCATGCCGATGTCGGCGCGGTCGAAGGCGGCCCGGGTCGCGTCGGCGATCAGGTTCCCCATGCCGACATCACGGGTGGTACGGTCGTCGCGGACGAGCGGGGCCAGAGCGTGACCCACTCTCCGGTCGAGCTCCGCGGCCAGATGCGCGTTCCATCTCTCCACGATTGCGCGCACGGCCGCGTCTTCCCCCCGCAGTGATCTCGTCTCCAACAGCCCGGCTGCCACGCTGCTACGCCGCACTGCCAGATCACGGACCAGATCGGCCCGTCCCAGGAACAGGCCGTTGGCGCCGGCCTGCACAATCGGCACCCCGTTCTCGACCGCCGGGACGCGCAGCACTGTGTGGGAGTGCCCGCCAATGATGAGGTCGAGGTCGCCGGCGGCCCGGGCGACCTCGCGGTCCACGTCCACGCCTAGATGCGTGAGGGCCACCACCAGGTCTGCCTGCTGCCGCAGTTGCGCGGCCATGACGCGCGCTACGGCCACCGGATCGAGGAACTCAAGGCCGACGACGTTCTGTCGGCGCGTGGACGGCGGGGTCTCGGTGACGCCGAAGAGAGCGACGCGCTGCCCCAGGTCGGTTGCCAGTATCGCGTAGGGGTCGAAGGGCGCTATGGGAGTTGCTGTCCGGTTGACGACCCGGATGTTGGCGCCCAGCCAGGGGAAGGCCGATGCGCTTCTTCGCGACTGGGTCTCGGCAGGCCCGTGATCTAACTCGTGGTTGCCCGTGGTCAGCGCGGTGACGCCCATCGCGTTGAGCGCCTCGATTACCGACCTGCCTGCGGTCAGGTCGGCCACCGGGTTGCCCGAGAAGATGTCCCCTGCGATAACGAAGTAGGTGTTCGGGTTGTGCGCGCGAACCCGATTCACCTCCGCGGCCTGCGCGGCCAGGCCATCCAGGGCGCCGTGGATATCGTTCATGTGGAAGAATGTCGCGCGGATGAACCGGGGGATCTCGATGCCGATGGTGGCCGAGGCGCCGGGCGGAGCCCGCGCCGCGATGCGGATTCGATTCGGTCCCCAGCGGACCAGGCCGCTAAGGTCAAGGGCCGCTCCAGGCCTGTCCTCCAACGGCAGCTCATGGCCGTTGACCGCGATCGCGACACCGGTCAATCCCTGGTTGACAAACGAGAGCTTCGCCACCTCCGCGCGGATGAAGACAACTTCCTCGATCGTGCCGGCACGCAGGGCCTCGGGGCTCACGGTACGACCGTAGATGGGGAAGGTCTCGAGCGCGCGTGTCCAGGGATGGACAGAACCCGCCGGCGCCGCGGCCGTGGCTGTGGTGCCGGGAGTTGCGAGGCCGGTGGCATGCAGCGACGGCGCCGCCAGAAGGGCCAGCGCCGCCAGGAGCGCCACCGCCGTGCGCCGCGCCAGCGCCGCCAGGAGCGCCACCGCCGTGCGCCGCGCCAGCCCCGCCGGGAGTGGCGGCGCCGTGCGCCGCGGCGGCCGCATCACTCCTCGATTCCGGCCTCGCGGAGGAACCGATCCCATCGCAACCGCCCCGGCGGCCTCTCCGCCCCCCGCGCGTAGGCAATCGCCAGATCGGCCATCTTCTCGACAACCCACTCAAAGTAGATGTCCCGGATGCGGGAGCGCTCGAAGTCCGGAGCGGGGTTCACGAAGTCTATCGCATAGGGCACGTTGTCCCGTATCGCGAACTCGACGGTATTCATGTCCAGGCCCAGGACCTCGCAGATCAGGCGCGCGTCGCGCACCACCCGTGCGCCCAGTTCCGGGGTGAGGTGCTGGTGGTCCACTATGTACCGCTCTGTCCAGTAGAGGCGCGGATCCCACCGGATGGGCATGATCTCGCGCCGGCCAATGCAGATGCACCGGACATAGTGGTCAAACTCAACGTACTCCTGCAGGATCATCGTCTGGAGGCCGCTCTGATCGTAGCAGCGCCACAGTTCCTCGAGGGAGTGCACCTTGAAGACCTGTTTGAACCCTCCGGCGGTGTTGGGCTTCAGCACCGCCGGAAAGCCCACGTACTCGACGATCTGCTCCCAGGGGATCGGGTATTGTAGATTTCGCAGCGACTCCGGCGCCACATCCTGGGCGTAGGACTTGTTGGGCAGCACCACGGTCCGCGGCACCGCGATCCCCAGGCGCGCCAGCAGCGCGGCCCCGAAGAACTTCTCAGAGGCCGACCACCAGAAGGGGTTGTTTATGATCGCAGTGCCGGCCAGCGCCGCGTACTTGAGGTAGGTGCGGTAGTAGGGGGCCTCGTGAGAGATCCGGTCAATGACGACCGCGTACTGCCGTGGATCGTCCAGGCGCGTTCCGCCCAGGCAGCACAACTCCGCGGTCACCCCGTCGGCGCCGCGCCGGTTGATGTGCTCGATCAGCGCGGCAGGGAAAGACTCCTCGTGACCGACCAGCAAACCGATCTTGCGCGTCTGGTTCATGCGCGGGGCTCCTGCTGCTACAGGTAGTGCGGGATCGCCTCCCGCCAGAGCGGCCAGTCGTGCGTGCGTTCCCACCATGTGGCCATTTGGTGTTCCACGCCCTTCTGGCTGAGCGTTTCGGAAAGGGCGCGGGTGGAAGCCAGAGCGATGTCGTGCTCTCCGGAGAGCAGCACTATCTGCATGCGCCGCATCGGGCGCAGGTAGGTCTCGTCGGTCAGGTTCGGGAGGAAGTCCAGCGGGCAGTTGTAGTAGACGTCATCGTCAATGTATCCGTCGAGGAACCCCTTGATGTCGTACCGGCCGGACAGCGCAACCAGCTTCGTGACCAGGGAGGGGTGGCGAAACGCCAGGTTGACGGCGTGGTAGGCGCCGAACGAGGTGCCGGTGACCAGCAACGGTCCGGGGTTGCGCTTGCGGATGAACGGCAGGTATTCGCCCAGGATGTACCGCTCGTAGTCCATGTGCCGGAGTATCCTCTGGCGCGGCGGTACCGCCCGGTTGTACCACGACTCCGCGTCCACGCTGTCCGGACAGAAGAGCTGGATCAGGCCGGCATCCATCTTTGACTCCAGCGCCGCTACCATTCCGAAGTCCTCGTACTGGTAGAACCGACCCATTGTGGTAGGGAAGACCAGTACCGGCGCACCGGAATGGCCGAAGACCAGCGTCTCCATAGTCCGGCCCAGGGTTGGGCTGATCCAGTGGTGATACTCGCGGTTCATCGTCGCCTCCGGTCTGCTGTTCGACGTCCGCCGCCCAAATCATCCTGCAGGAGGGGCCACCCCCTGCCGTGCCGAAGGCCGCCCCATGGACGTGCTTGACGCTGTGGGGATCGCCTCGGTCGCGACGCTGGCGCGCCGCGTACGCGCCAACATCGAGCGGGTGATCGTCGGTAAGCCCGACGTCATCGAGCAGGCCCTGGTCGCGGTGCTCTGCGAGGGGCACGTCCTCATCGAGGACGTCCCGGGCATCGGCAAGACCATGCTGGCCAAGGCCCTGGCCCGCTCGCTGGGATGCTCGTTCCGGCGCGTCCAGTGCACCCCAGACCTGCTGCCTTCGGATATCACCGGCCTGGAGTTCTTCAACCAGAGGACGGCGGCCTTCGAGTTCCGGCCGGGCCCGATCTTCGCCCAGATCGTGCTGGCCGACGAGATCAACCGAGCTACTCCTCGAACCCAGTCGGCGCTGCTGGAGAGCATGGAGGAGCGTCAGGTCACGGTCGAGGGGCAGACGCGGGCGCTGCCACGGCCGTTCATGGTGCTGGCCACCCAGAATCCGGTGGAACTCCAGGGCACGTTCCCGCTTCCCGAGGCGCAGCTCGACAGGTTCTTGCTGCGCCTGGCACTGGGCTACCCGTCGGCAGAGGACGAGCAGGAGATCCTGCGGCGATACAGCACCGGCGGGCCACTGGAAGATCTTGAGCCGGTGACGGCTCCCGACGCCGTGCTGGCAATGGCGGAGGCGGTCCGCGGCGTGCACGTCAGCCCGGCGGTGGAGGCCTACATCGTCGCCATCGCCAGGGCGACGCGGGTGCATCCCGAGGTCGAGCTGGGAATGAGCCCGCGCGGCAGCCAGGGGCTCCATCATACCTCGCAGGCACTGGCGGCGATCCGGGGCCGGGAGTTCGTGCTGCCCGACGACGTGAAGGCCATGGCGCCGCTGGTTCTGGCACACCGGTTGATACTTGGCAGCGGCGCGCGATTGCGTGACCGGACCGCGCGTGAGATCACAAACGAGGTGCTGCGAAGCGTGCCGGCGCCGGTGGAGCGCGACGCACGGCCGTAGCGGCAGGGCGGTAGCGGCACGGCGCCCGCCGCGGACAGGCAGAGATGTTCTCGCAGGGATGGCTGATCGTAGGGAGCCTGCTGCTCATCCTGGGCTTGGCCGCGCACAGCGGAGGGCCGTTCCTGGTAGGTCTGGTCGTCCTGCTGGGCGCCGGGACTTCCTACCTGTCGCACCGGTACTGTCTCCACAGCGTGGCGTTCCGCCGATCGTTCGTACCTAGAAGAGCATTCCACGGCGAAGAGATCACCCTTACGCTGGAGGTCACCAACCGCAAGCCGCTCCCACTCGCCTGGCTCGAGGTCACGGACGAACTGCCGGAAGAGGTCGTGCCCAGGCGCGGCCGCATCATCCCCAGCCTACGCCAGCGCCGCCAGCACCTGGTGCACCTGTTCTCGCTGCGGTGGTACGAGCGCGTGCGCCGGCGCGTCACGATCATGTGCATGGCCCGCGGGTACTTCCCGCTGGGACCGGCGCGGCTGCGCTCGGGCGATCTGTTCGGGCTCACCTCGCAGGGCCGCACCCTGGAGGGGGCCGACCACCTGATCGTCTATCCCAAGATAGTACCGCTGGAGGCTTTGGGGATTCCCGCGCTTCATCCGATCGGCGACCACCGCGCGCCGCGCCCGCTGCTTGAGGACCCGACCCGCACCATCGGGGTGCGGGGCTACCAGACTACCGATCCCGTGCGCCGCGTCCACTGGAAGGCCACCGCCCGCATCGGGCGCCTGCAGACGCGGCAGTACGAGTCCACCACAACCCATAGGTTGGTGATCCTCCTCAACATGGACACCCTGGGCGAGTACGCCGAGTACCGGGGCTTCATCCGCCCGCTGCTGGAGCTCAACATCATGGTCGCGGCGTCGCTCGCGGCCTGGGCCGAGGAGCAGGGGATCCCAGTTGGGCTGCACGCAAACGGATACCTGCCCGATCGGCTACGGCGCGTGCGGCTGGCGCCGGCGCTAGGCGCGGTGCACCTTACGGCGATCCTGGAAGCGCTGGCCAAGGTGTTTTCCACGCCCGTTATGCCGCTGGGCGACCTGATGGCGCTCGAGGCAGGGGCACTCCCGTGGGGCACGACCGCGATCATCGTTACCGCCGTTGTGGATCCACCGCTGCTGGCAGGCATCGCCCGGCTCCAGGAGGCGGGTCACAGCCCGGTTTTGGTGCTCATCGGCGATCGGGCGGCCGATCCGCGACTCGGCATTCCCACGCATCGCGTGAGAGGGGAGGCGGGCTGGCGTGCGATGGACGAGATCCGGCTCGTCTGAGGGCTTCCCAGCTCCTGGCGTGCGCGGGGAACATGATGCGCCCCGCCGTCGCGACGGGTTTTGGGAGGGCGTGGGCCTGCTGCTGCCCGTCGCGCGCGCGGTCATGGAATTCTGCTGGCTCTACCCGTGGCTCGTCCTGGTCGGTGGAGGCTTCTACGGCGCGACCGGCCCCATACTGTCAGCGGGGTGGGCTTTCCTGCTGCTGGTGGGCGCGGAGGTGGCCGTACGGCAGATACTGGAGCGCCCCGGATTCCCGTGGCATGCAGGGGCCGGCGATTCGCTACGGCATGCGCGTATCCTGCTGGTCGGCATCGGAGTCGTTCTGGGGTTGGCCGCCGTACACGGGCAGTACTATGCCCACCTTCCGGTGTGGCATCCCACCTGGGTGGCAACCCTGCTCCAGGCCGCACACGACGTCCTGCCGGAAGTTTCCAAACCGGTGGCCGCCGCGCTCGCCGCCGCGTGCCTCTGGTGGCGCGGGCTCGTGCTGGGCGCGCGTCATGTTGGGGCCATGGAGATCGAGGAGGCGTACAAGACCGGCGTAGGAATGGTCGTCGTCTATCTTGCGGCCGCCGTGGTCTATGCCGACGCGCGCGGATTCGCGGCCGCCGGGCCCGAGATGCCGCCGACGATGCTGGCGTTCTTCTTCCTGGGGCTCTCGGCGTTGGCGCTGGCGCGATTGGCCGCGATCTGGGAGCAGAGCCGGCCGGCCGAGCGCAGCCAGATTCCCACGAGGGCCTGGGTGTTGCTGATTACTGGTGTCGTTGGCCTGATAGTGCTGGCCGCAGGCATGATGGCCGGGATGGCCACGGCCGATGTTTTCAAGTACGTCGGGGTGGTGCTCCGGCCGCTGATACCCGTGGTAGAGGCGCTGTTCGTGGTCCTGTTCGTGGTGGCGGGCCTTGTCGTGAGGGTGCTCATCGCGATCCTCTCGCGCCTGCCGCGCCGCGAGATGCCTGATATCGGCCCGGCCCCCACGGTCTTCGACGACCTGCTCCGCCGCCTGCGCGAGTTCGAGATGCACCCTCAGGTGGTCTCTGGCGCGCGGTGGGGCATGGTGCTGGTCGTGATCGCGATCCTGGTCGCCGGCATGGCCCTGGCCGTCGTGCTACGGCGGCGGCGCGAGCGCAGACCCGACGAGGACGATCACGAGTCGGTATGGTCGGTGCGTGAAATGCTGCGCGGGCTGGCCGGCTGGCTGCCGCGGCTCGGGCGCCGGCAGGAAGATGGCGACGGGTCGGCCGTTCCGGCCGTTGGTGCGATCCGGCGGATCTATCGAGAGCTGCTCGGCCTCGGCGCAGATCTGGGAGCGCCGCGCCATGCCTGGGCGACGCCGCGCGAGCACGAGCCGCGGCTGCGCGGGGTGCTACCCGAATCCGCCGCCGAGGTGGAGCTGCTCACCGCGGCGTATGAGCGGGTGCGGTACGGTGCGTGGCGTTCGGCCGCGGTGGAAGTGCGCGCGGCCGTGGAGGCCCTGGAACGCGCCAAGGCGGCTGCTACGGCGCTTTCTACGGGGCCTGCGGGTTCGGCTTCTTCTGAGGAACGCAGCAGATGAACTTGAGCGGCTCCGCGCCGGTATTCTTGATCTGATGCCGCTCGTGGGGCGGAACCCACATCACCATGCCGGGTTCCAGCGTCCACTCGCCCTGCTCGCCTACCATCACGCCGCGTCCGTCGAGTAGGTACATCTCCTGCTCGTACCAGTGGTCGTGCAGCGGCGTCTCCGCGCCGGGCGCGACCTCGAAGACGCGCATGGCGAAGTTCTCTGCACCGCGCTTCTTGTCAATGACCCACCGGATCTTGACCCCGGGTAGGCTCTCGGGCTCTTCGGCCGGGACGTCCTCGGGTCGAAAGATCTCCATGGCTGCGTCACCTCTTCCGCATACTACCACCGCGGACGCTATACAGCCACGCATACGATAATCGGCAGACGGGGTCTATGAGGGGCCCCCGAGAGGGATGCGGACGCGGATGCGCGTTCCATCCCCCGGAGCGCTGGAGATCTCCAGGGAACCGCCCAGTTGCTCGGCTCGCTCGCGCATTGACCGCAGGCCGAGGTGTCCGGGGAATGTCCCTTCCGAGTCGAATCCCTGGCCATTGTCGGTCAACTCCACCCAGAACCCCCCGTTGTCGCGGCTGAGCCGGAGATCCACCCGGGTGGCCTTCGCGTGCTTGACGATGTTGTGGAGCCCTTCCTGGGCGATCCTGTAGATCGCTTCCTTGACTTCGAGGGGAGCGTCGGGCTCCTCGGGCAAGTCGGCACGGGCATCGAGTCCATGCCGGGCACGAATGGCCTCCACCTGTCTGTTCAGAATCGCCACCAGCCCTTCTGCCTCGAGCGCCTCGGGGCGCAACTCGAAGATCAGCGCGCGCATCTCTGCCAGGCCGGCCTCGGCGAGCGACAGCACGTAGCCGACCGGCTCAGTCGCCCTGGCCGGATCGCGCTCCAGCCATGTCTGGGCCGTGCGGGCACCCAGGGCGATTCCATAGAGCGCCTGAGACACAGAGTCGTGCAGTTCACGGGCCAGCCGTTGCCGCTCCTCCAGCGCGGCCTTGTCGCGGGCCTCTACGAACAGGCGGGCATTCTCGGCGGCGACCGCTGCCTGGTCCGCGATGGCGGTCAGGAAGTCCACCTCCGATTGTCCGGGGATCCGGCCGCTGGGATAGAACATGCTCAGCGCTCCTATCACGCGCCCCCAGTACCGCAGCGGCACGGAGACGATGGCATCCCATGCCGCCCCGCGCGCGGCGTCGTGAACAGGGGCGTAGCGCGGGTCGGCCAGCATCTCGTTGCGGGCGTTGAGCCGCACCACCGGCTGCTTCTCCTGCACCGCTTGCTGGCCCGGCGGAGGAGCCCCGGCACGAACCGCGGCGCGCATTCCGGCGATGTGCTGGGGCGAGAGCCCGTAGGCTCCCGTCACGCGAACTCCCTGGAGATCCTCGTCCATGAGGACAACGCCGCAGGCCATGCCACCGGTTGCCTGTACAACCGTGCGTGCGAGCGCGTCCAGCGTGGCCTCCAGGGATCCGGCCAGCGCCATGCTGGAGACGATCTGCGCCATGGCCTCCGCCTTCCGGGCCAGGCGTTGAGTTTCGGTCTCGTCGCGCAGGAAGACGGCCGCCAACCCCTGCCCGTCGAGGGACATGGGACACACGGTGCATTCGATCTGGTACTCCTCGCCGTCCGTGCGCAATACCGGTGCGATCAGACGGCGCGCCTGCCCCACGAACGCTGCCGCGATGGCCTCCTGGATATCGGAGCGGACGGGCGTGGGGAAGAGCATCAGCACGTCGCGGCCCAACATGTGCGCGGGGCCGCAACCGATCGTCTGGCAGACCGCCGGGTTGGCGTAGAGGCACCGGCGCGCAGCGTCAGCAACAACGATTCCGTCCATGGCCGCGCCGAATAGCGCGGCCAGGCGATCGGTCACGTCTCCCCACCCAGATGATCCAGGGAAACCAGCCCGATCCGGACGGCGAAGAGCGCCGCCTGCGTGCGGCTCTGCACTCCGAGCTTCGCTAGGATGTTGCTCACGTGCGTCTTCACGGTCTTCTCCCCGATGCGCAGGGCCCGGGCGATCTGCTTGTTCGCCTGTCCCTGGGCCATCAACCGCAGCACATCTGTCTCCCGCTCGGTGAGCGCCTCAGGGCTCTGGGGTGCCCGTACCTCGCGCATCAGCCGCGCGGCCGCCTCCGGGGAGAGCTGAACCCTACCTTCAGCGGCCGCCTTGATGGCCCGGATCAACTCATCGGCCTCGGTATTCTTCAGCATGTATCCGATCGCGCCGGCCCGCACCGCGGCCACGACGCTGGCGTCCTCGAGGACGCTGGTGAGAGCCATGACCTCGACGTCGGGCAGTTCTTTGCGGATCGCTTCCGTGGCAGCGATTCCATCCATGACCGGCATGAGGAGGTCCATCAGCACGACGTCCGGCCGTAACTCTCTGGCCAGCCGGACTGCCTCAGCACCGTCCGTGGCTTCTCCCACCACTTGAAGATCGGAGTCGAGCCCCAGGAACATCCGAAGGCCCTGTCTGACAACGCTGTGGTCATCGGCAATCAGGATTCGGATCGGCATCGCGGGCCCCTCCTGTCCAAAGCCGCCCTCACGCATCGTCCACCGGGCGGACGCGTACCTCCGCTCAAGGTACCACAGGAGCCCACTCTCGGAGTCTGACGCGCGGGCACCGGGAGTGTGCGTCAATGATGTAGCCATGATACGACTTCTCGTAGTGGATGACCAGCAAGGGGTCCGGCAAGGGCTGCGGATGCGGCTTGCGCTGGAGCCGGATATCGCCGTTGTCGGCGAGGCCGCAGACGGACCGTCCGCGCTGAACGTGGCCGCCGACCTGGCGCCCGATGCGGTGGTCATGGACGTCGGCATGCCCGGCATGGATGGCATCGAGGCGGCGGCCTCTCTACGGGAGGCAGCGCCCGGCACCCGGGTTGTGATGCTGACGGTTCACGACGACCCCAATACCCGCCGGCGCGCCCAGGATGCCGGGGCAGCGGCCTTCGTCGTCAAGCAGAAGTGCGGTGGGGACCTGATTGCAGCGATCCGCCGGGTGGCTGGGGGCCAGCCGCGCGATGACAGTGAGGGTCCTGGCAGCCTTCCGGCCGACCAAGGCGATCGGAACGTGTCAACACCTCTGAGACAAGTTCCTTTGTGAATTAGGCTCCCGGTCGCCACACCTCCTTCGTGGTCGTTTGGATCTGCGGTCGGTTGATCCAGGCCGCCGTGGGAAGCGGCCACGGCCTG
>VGFA01000010.1 GCA_016869025.1 Armatimonadota bacterium
GGTCTCAGGATGAACCTGCGGACGCGGCCTCGGTAGACTGATCGCCATCGTAAGGCTCTCCTTCCTCGCCCTCGTGGGTCAGTAATTTCGGCGGGGAAGTTGTCTCACCTCATGTTGACACGGAGGGTCTCGCCCGCGGAACACTTGCCTGATGTCCGTGTAATCGGGGAGGGGGTGCGGAGCAGGAAAGCCAGAGACCCCAGATCTCGTGCAGGACGGCACACCGGCTGAATGGATCCAGGGAGGTGACAAGATGCCTACGTACGTCATCTTGATGAACCTGACGGAGCAGGGCGTCAAGAACATCAAAGACGCCCCCTCACGGATCGAGGCAGCCTCCAAGTCCCTCGAGGCAGCCGGGGGGAAGATGAAGGGGTTCTACTCAACGATGGGGGAGTACGACTACGTGGTCATCGCGGAGGGTCCCAGCGACGAAGTAGCGATGCTGCAGCTCATAGGTCTGGGAGTCGCTGGCTACGTCAGGACGACGACGCTCAAGGCGTTCCCGCTGCCAGAGTTCGCGGAGCTCCTGAAGAAGCTGCCCTAGTCCGGCAGGTACGGGCAAGAAAGGGTAGAAGGTCTTGAGATCGGGAGCCGGTGTGCCGCCCTGTGCGGCGGTCCATACGACGAACCCGTAGCGGCGCCGCACGACTCCTGGCACATTGCCTCTTCCTCCGGCTGGCGGGCGCCCGAACTCGTTGCCCACAACCGCCGGCACGACGTGTCCCCCCGTCAGGAGCAGCGAAGGTATCGCGCCGGTTGCGGCGAATCACAGGCGAAACGCGGCGGGTGGAATGCACAGCACGCGCCGCAAAGGAGGGATAGGAATGACACGCGCTCGTTTAGGCCTGCTGGCGTCAGCCCTGGCCTTTGTGCTGGCAGCGGCACCGGTTAGTTCAGGGCCGGCAGCGCCTGTTCGGGGTGGCACGCTCACCATCGGTCGGCCGGTGGATGCCGTCTCGCTGGATCCGCACTTCGAGACCACGGCACCCGGCGCCTGGATCTACCAGATGATCCTGGAGCCGCTGGTCACCATGGGTCCGGACATGAGGATCCGGCCCAGCCTGGCAACGGCGTGGCAGGCAATGTCGCCCACGCGCATCCGGTTCACGCTGCGGCGCGATGTGAAGTTCCACGACGGGACCCCATTCAACGCGGCAGCCGTGAAGTTCACCTTCGATCGGGCGTTCGATCCGCGCAGCATCTCACGGTGGGCCAGCCTGGCCGGCCCGATCAAGGGTGTCGAGATTGTGGACGACTTCACGGCAGACCTGGTCACGACCGAGCCCTACGCCCCGCTGCTCCGCAGCGCCGCCATGGTCTTCGCCGGCATAGTAAGCCCCACCGCGGTCGGGCGTCTGGGCGCCGATTTTAGCCGGCGGCCCGTGGGTACGGGCCCGTTCAAGTTCGAGGAGTGGCGCACGAACGACCGGATCACCGTGGTTCGCAACGACGAATACTGGGGCCCGAAGGCGCACCTCGACCGCATCGTCTTCCGGGTGATTCCCGAGGAGTCGGCCCGGATGATCGCGCTGCGCACCGGCGAGGTGGACATGGTGCTTGTGCCGGCGCCGGCGCAGCTCGCCACGTTCGCGCGCGATCCGGGTTACACGCTGGCCCAGGCCACCGGACTGCGCGTGGTCTTCATCGGGATGAACCTCACCCGGTCCCCGCTCTCCGATGTTCGCGTGCGCCGCGCGCTGGTGATGGCATCCAACCGGAAGGCGATTCTGCAGAACATCCTGGAGGGTGCAGCAGGTCCGTCCGACGGCATCCTGGCTCCCGGGGTGTTCGGTTACAAGTCGCTGGGCCTCGACACGCTCTACCCCCACGACCCGGCGCGCGCCCGGGCGCTGATCCAGGAAGCAGGGTTCCGCCCCGGGCCCGACGGGATCATGCAGCGCGACGGCATCCCGCTGACGCTGACCCTCATTACGGCGCGAGGCAGGTACTTCAAGGACGCCGAGATCGCCGAGGCCTACCAGGCGCAGCTCCGCGAGATCGGGGTGCGGCTGGATATCAGCTTCCTGGAGTGGGCCACCGTGTTCACGATGGTGCGGGCTGCAGTCCTGGACGCCCACATGTTCGTGCTGGGATGGGTGACCACGACCGCCGACGCCGACTACACCCTGCTGCCCATGTTCCGATCCGACCAGGTCCCGCCGCGCGGCTGGAACACCTGGCGGTACTTCAACGCCGAGTTCGACAAACTCGTGGACCAAGCGCGCGTCAATCTCAGCCCGCGCGAGCGTGAGGAACTCTACGGGCGTGCGCAGGACATGATCGCGCGTGACATCATGTTTGTGCCCTTCTACGTGACGAAGGAGATCGCGTTGATGCGCTCCCACGTGAAGGATTTCGTGCCACACCCGATCGAGTACAATCAGGGCTTTCAATACGTGTGGATTCAGAAGTAGGCTCGGTTCGCCGTGGGGCGGAGGGGTTGGGATGCCCAGCCCCTCCCGCCCTGCACCGCGCAACTGCCGCCTGATCCTGACCTGACATGATGCGATTCGTCGCCCGCCGCCTCCTGGCGATGATCCCTGTGCTACTGGGGGTCATCCTCCTCATCATGGTGACGATAGACCTGATTCCCGGCGACCCGGCGGCCCTGATGCTCGGTCAAGGCGCGACCCCCGAGATGGTCGCGAAGCTGCGGGCCTCCCTCGACCTGGATCAACCGCTTCCGGTCAGGTACGTTCGATACATCGCCCGCCTGCTGCGCGGAGATCTGGGCCGCTCGGTCCGGGAAGGCCGCCAGGTGAACACCGAGATCGCCGATGTCTGGCCCGCGACCGTGCAGTTAGGCCTTGCAGCGATGACGCTCGCCGTCGCGATTGGCATACCGGTCGGAATGCTGTCGGCCCGCCGGCCCTACTCGCTGCTCGACAACCTGGTCCGCGTCGTCTCGCTGGCAGGTCTCTCGATGCCGATTTTCTGGACCGGGATCATGCTGGTCGTGGTGTTCAGTCTCTGGCTGGGATGGCTCCCTGCAGGCGGCCGGGGCTCGTGGTACCACCTCATCCTGCCGGCCGTGACCCTGGCCACGCCCAGCATTGCGATGCTGGCGCGCATGACGCGCTCGACGATGCTGGAGGTCCTGCGGGAGGATTTCATTCGGACCGCCCAGGCGAAAGGCGTGGCTACGCGCGGCGTGATGGTCCGCCACGCGCTGCGCAACGCGCTGATCCCGGTCGTGACCATCCTGGGCCTGCAGACCGGCCAGTTGCTCGGAGGTGCGGTGCTTACCGAGACGGTCTTCGCATGGCCGGGCATTGGGCGCATGCTCGTGCGCGCGATCTTCGCGCGCGACTACGTCCTCCTGCAGGGCGGCGTGCTGGTCCTGGCGGTCACGTTCGTAGTGATCAACCTCCTGGTGGATCTCTCGTACGCCTACCTGGATCCCCGGATCACCTACCAATGAAAGCGGCGGTGCACGACACACCTCACGTCTCGGCCGGGGCGGCCATGTGGAAGCGATTCCGCCGGAACCGGCTGGCGCTTATGGGTCTGGTGATCGTCGGGTTCCTGATGGTGTTGGCGATTCTATCCCCGGTGCTTGCCCCGGCCGACCCTGCCCGGCAGACGCTCGACGACAAGCGGATGGCTCCGGGCGCCAAGTACAAGTTGGGCGCCGACGAGTTTGGCCGCGACATCGCCAGCCGCCTGATCTACGGCAGCCGCGTCGCGTTGGTGGTGGGGCTTGTCTCGGTGCTGATAGCGCTGCTGTTGGGGATCGCGCTCGGCACCGCGGCGGGCTATCTAGGCGGCGGCGTGGATGAGGTGATCATGCGCGCCATGGACGTGCTGCTCGCGTTTCCCTACCTGCTGCTGGCGATTGCCATCGTGAGTGCCCTGGGGCCCGGCCTGGCGAACACGATCCTGGCAGTGGGCATCTGGGCCACACCCGCTTTTGCGCGCGTGGTCCGCGGGTCCGTGATATCCGTAAAGGAACAGGAGTACGTGCAGGCGGCCCGCGCGATAGGCGCCAGCACCTTCCGCATCGTCGTGCGGCACGTCCTGCCCAACTGCATCTCGGTTGTGGTAGTGTACTCGGCCCTCTACATGGCCAGCGCGATCCTGCTCGAAGCCGCGCTCTCCTTTCTGGGGCTGGGAATCCAACCGCCTACGCCTTCGTGGGGGTTGATGGTCAGCACCGGTCGCGACTACCTTGTGATAGCGCCTCATATCGCCACGTTCCCGGGGCTGGCAATCGCGTTCGCGGTGCTGGGGTTTAACCTCCTCGGCGACGGGCTCCGCGACGCGCTGGACCCAAAGCTCAGGACGTAGAGGTACCGGATGTCTCCTGGAGGAGCCATGAACGCCAACTTGGTCGTGGGCACTGCATCGGCCGGTTCCGGTGAGAAGGGGTTTGGCGCGCTGGAGGTCCCGGGCACCGGGGTGAGCATGCCCGTGGCGGTGATCCAGGGGCGCACACCCGGGCCGCGCGTGTGCATCACCGCAGGCGTACATGGCGCCGAATACGTCGGCATAGAGGCGGCCATACGCACGATCGGTGGCCTGGATCCTCTGGTGCTGTCGGGAACGGTTATCGTCGTGCCGGTGGTGAACACTCCTGCTTTCGCCGCCAGGTCAATCTATGTCTGCCCGCTGGACGGCAGGAACCTGAACCGGGTGTTCCCTGGCTCGCCGGAGGGCACACCCTCGGAGCGCATGGCCCACACGCTCCTTGCCTCCGCGATCAGCGGCGCCGATGCGTACATAGACCTGCACGGCGGCGATCTCAACGAGGCGCTGTTGCCGTTCACCATCTACTTCGGCGGTGCAGACCCCGAGGTCGTTGCGCGCTCATGCGCAATGGCCGAGGCCTTCGGCATCTCCCACATCATCGAGGGCTCGGTGGCGGGTTCCGCGTTCGAGGCCGCATCCGTGGCCGGGATACCAGCCATCCTTCCGGAAGCCGGCGGGCAGGGCATTCTCGACGAGTCCATGGTCGCGATCCACCTGCGCGGGATCACGAACGTGCTTTGCATGCTGGGTATCACCCCTGGGGTTGCGGAGCCGCCGGCCCGGCCGGTGCACGTCAAGCGGTTCCTGTGGCTGCGCTCGGACCACGCCGGTCTCTTCTATCCCCGCGTGGCCGTGGGCGACCGGGTGGTTGAAGGAGAGGTGCTCGGCGAGGTCCGCGACTGGTTTGGCCTGCGCCTCGCCCTGGTGAACAGCCCAGGGGATGGTTCTGTCCTCTTCCTGGTGACAACGCCGGCAACCAACCCCGGCGATCCGCTCCTGGCTATCGGCGCCTAATCCCTGCTCGCGCCTCGCGCGCGGTCGCCTCTGCCACCTCCGCGGCCAGGGACAGCGCGAACCGGACGGCGTTCAGGTCGCGCACCGCACGTACCTCGAGTTGGCAGGCCTCTTCGGGCGCGGCCGCCGCTAGCGCGCGGACCGCGTCCAGCAGCGGCGTGTCGTGCTGTTCGAGCGCCGCGTCGTGATCGAAACGGCCGTTCCTGGTGTAGTCCACGGGAATCAGCACGCGTCCAAGCGCCATCAGGCAGTTGTTCAGCGCGCGCACCGCCGGCTTCCGTGGCGAGGCACGCAAGGCGCTCGCAAGCCGGCCGAGGGCCTCGGTGGCTTCTACCAGGCGCTGCGCCTCGGCGATCGCCGGCCGCAGATCCACCCGCCGACCCGCGCCCTGCCGGAGCGAGCGAAGCTTCTTGAGCCAGGCGCGCGCAGTGGCCTGGTAGTCCAGCGGAAGGACCGGCTCTGTACAGAACGCGTGTACGATGCCCAGGTAGATCCTGCAGTCACGATCGAGCGCATCCGGGGCGATCTTGTCGGGCAGGTCCTCGGTGGTGTGCCACCACCAGCCCAGGCCTCCTGTCACGCCCCCGGTGCGGATGTTGAAGTCCTCACTGGCATTGGCAGAGCCCGCGGGCTGCTCGGACAGGCTCATGAGCAGCGAGGGAATGCCCACACCGAGGAACGACTGATCCCCGGCGCGACCGACGCGCCCTCCCTGGAACCGGCCGCCGGTCACCTCCGATATGACACGGTCGGCTACCCTGCTGGTCTCGGGCATCGCATAGGCGTGGGGGTTTATGACCGCGCCCCGGCCGCCGACCGAGTCCACGTTAACGTGCACGACGCACCGTTCGTCCAGTTCTTGCCAGTGATGGTCCGCATACCAGGTGGATCCCGAGTAGCGGCCGTGCGAGTGCCCGGACCAGAACGCCAGGCGCACTCCCCGGTAGCGTCGCACAGCCGCCAGCACCCGGGCGACCTCGATCATCGTTGCGTTGGCCGTGCCGTTGTCCATCGCGCCGCGGTGCCAGGAGTCCAGGTGTCCGGCCAGCAGCACGAACGTATCCTCGACCTCGCCGGGCAGGTCGGCGGTCAGCAGGGGGATCTTGCGCCAGCGTGTGTCCACCTCAGCGGTGATGCGCGCGCGCATCTCTCCGGCTACGACGGCTTTGCGCAGGATGTCTCCCTCGGTTTGCGCCACCGAGACCACCGGCACGCATGGCAGTTTGCGCGCCCCCTCGGGCGTGGGGCTTCCCCAGACCGGGGAGACGATCATCTCGTGGACGAGTGGGTCGCGGTTGAGGAAGATCAGCCCGGCGGCACCGGCCCTCTCCGCGGCGTGCACCCGATCAGGGGTGGCCAGCCCGTCAATCAATGCGATCCTTCCCGCCACACGGGCCGCGGCCAGTTCGGCGGATCGCCCGCTGCTCGCGTACACGGCCAGGGCCTCGACGCCTCCCGGCCCTGTGCCCGCCGCGAAAGAGTGTGTCACACAGGCCATTGACGCGCGCGGGCCGCGGTCTGGGATGATCACCAGCGAGGCCTCACCCGGCAGGCTGACTAGGGAGTCGTGCAGGATCAGGCGCGTGGAGCACCCGGCTGCGCGCAGCCGGCGCCGTACACAGTCGAAGGATTCCATCTCCTCCGGCGTCCCGGACAGTCGGACCCACCGGGCCAGGGCCTCGACATCGGCCATCAACCTCTTCGCGCTCACTTGATCGTAAGGGGCTGCCCCCTTGCCGCCTCCTGCCATCACGCGCCTCCTCACACCAGCATCCCTAGCCCAACATCCAACGTCCACCGTCCACGCTCAGCGTCTGTCCAGTTACGTATCCTGCTCCCTCCGAGGCGAAGAAGAGCACGGCGTGCGCGATCTCCTCCGGCGTGCCCAGGCGCTTGATCGCCAGGGCATTGAAGAACGCCTTCTGCCCCTCCGCGCCCAGCGCGTCCCACTGGCGCTGGGAGGAAGGGTTCGAGAGCACGAACCCCGGGGCCACCGAGTTCGCGGTGATACCGAACTGTCCCAGCTCGCGGGCGATCTGCCGGGTGAATCCGATCAGGCCGGCCTTGGCGCTGGCGTAGGCCTGGATCCCGGTCTGGCTGTAGCTCCGGCCCGCTCCTGAGGAGATGGTGACTATCCGCCCCCATCCCCGCGCCTTCATCCCCGGGGCCAACTCGCGCACCAGCAGGAACGCGGCCTCCAGGTTGACCGCGACGATCGCGCGCCAGTCGTCTTCCGAGACCTCTTCCACCGGTTGCGCCACCTGCCCGAGCACGCCCCCGGCGGAGTGCACCAGAATGTCTGCGCCGCCGTCTTGCGCGGTGATCTCGGTGACAAGGGCGCGCACCGCGTCCGGCCGGCTGACATCAACAAACCGGCCGACGGCAACGCTGCCCGCATCGCGACACCGGCGCACGGTCTCTTCAAGCGGCTCCTCCAGGACGTCGCACGCCCACACCTTGGCACCGGCCCGCGCCAGCGCTTCGGCGATCGCCGCGCCTATGCCGTGCGCCGTCCCGCTCACCACCGAGACCTTGCCCGCCAGCCCGCCGCTGCTACGCATGGACGCCCTCCGATCCGTAGGCCCGCGCGCTGATCGCAGCCAGGGCCGCGATGTTGTCCCACGACATCTGGCGCGCGCCGGATTCGATCTCAAGGATCATCCCGCCCAACGCCTCCACCAGGGGGATCGGCAGACCGTGCCGGAGCGCGCGGGCGCGCAGCTCGCTCACCATTGATTCCACCTCGGTCTTGCGTTTGCGGACCGCCAGGTCGCGCCAGATGCCGCTCTTCGCCTTCAACGACTTCCTGTTGAACGCCACCAGGGCATCGAGGCTGGCCTCGACTCTGCCGGCATCACGCCGCGGGGGAAAGGCAAAGGCCGGCGGGTCGAACCCGTCGAAGCCTTCCGGCCGCACGCCTTCGGCCGCGGCCACTGCCAGGACCTCGGCGGCCACGTTGCCAAGGACCGGCCGCGCGGTGGAATCGGAAAGCACGTCCGCGATCGGAGCGTCCACGAGCGCCGTGGTCTTCAGCATCGCTCCGTAGGCATGCTTGCCCCACAGATAACCCCAGATGTTGGAAGTGGCCTGAGCGTTTGGCATGAAGTCAAGCAGGACCTTGACCAATCGCCCCAGGCGGCCGCTCTCGGAGCCGTCGAGCTCGCCGACATAGAGTGCGCCCGAACCGCCGTACAGGATGCGGCCCGGCTCGAGGTAGTCGGCGCCGAAGTTCACGAAGGCCCCGATCGTCCTCTCACGTCCGACGATCGCCGCGATCCGTTCCTCGTTGAAGCCGTTCTGCATCGAGACAACCACACCGTTCGCTGCCAGGTAGGGGGCCAGCTGCGCCGTGGCCGGGTCGGTGTGCATGGTCTTCACTGCCAGGAACACCGTGCCCAACGGGTCGCGGATCTCCTGCGGAGTCACAGCCGGCGCCCTCACGGTGAACGTCTCGCCGCTGCCCTCGATGGTCAATCCGCGGTCGTTGATCGCGCGCACGTGCTCCTCGACGGCGTCCACAAACGTCACCCCGTGGCCGGCACGCACCAGGTAGGCGCCGATCGTTCCCCCTATCGCGCCGGCCCCAACGATGGTGATGTGGTCAGACGACATTTCCGCGACCTCCTTCCAGAATCGGCGTTGACCCGGCCCCGGCCGGTTGCTAGACTACAAAGCGCGGGTGCCGGGGTAGCTCAGGTGGTAGAGCGGCGGCCTGAAGAGCCGCGCGTCGGCAGTTCAACTCTGTCCCCCGGCACCAGATCCTCTCTGGACAGCAGCACACGATCACCGACGACATCCCACAGGCCCTGGTACGTCAGCCGGACGTACGGCAGCGAGTCAAACCCGAAGAACAGCAAACTGTAGGCCAGGTCGTGGTGGGCATAACCGCGCGCGCGCAGCAGGGCGGTGAGCGCCTCCAGATCAGCGGCCACCTCTCCCATGGGGCGCGGCGACATCATTCCTCCCAGCGGGAGGGGCAGCTCGAAGACCACGGCTCCTCCCTCGGCCAGAACCACGCCGCCGCCCAGATCCAGGGCACGCGACGCGGCCACGGCCATATCCCCGGGGTCGCGGCCCAACACGTACATCCCGGCGCCGCTGGTATAGGTGCTCGCCAGGCCACCGATGCTCTCCGCAAACCCGGACAGCAGGGCGCGGCACCGCCACCGGCCCGCGCTATCGAGCAGGACCATGCGAAGCACGCCCTCAGGCAGCTCCTTCCCGATTGCGATGTCGCGGCGGCGTGCGATGACCGTGTTCTCGAAGTGCATCGCCGGAGACGGCGACGGCAGCCCGTCCAGGGAGAAGAATGATGCGTCGGGTCGCCAGTCCCCCGGAGTGTACGGCCGCAGCCATCGGTCCCACGGCATCGCCGGGAGGTCCGCTACCAGACGGCCGTCCCGTGCCACCACTTTCCCCGCAGCGATCACGGCCTGCGGCATGGGATGATTGAGGCCCTCGAGCACGACGATGTCGGCACGCCGACCCGGCGCAAGGCCGCCCATCTCCTCGTCCAGCCCAAAGTAGGTCGCAGGGTTGACGGTTACCATCTGGTAGGCGGCCAGGGGGTCCACGCCAAGGCGCAGGGCCACATCCAGCAGGTGGTCCATGTATCCCTTACCGTGAACGAAGGTGGCGTTGGGACCATCGGGCGTCAGCATGATCCGGCCGGAGAAGCCACGGCTGCCGGTGACCACCGGCGCCAGCGCCGGCAGGTCCGGGCGCAGCGATCCGTGGCGCAGCATGACGTAGAGCCCTGCGCGCAGCCGCGCCAGGGCCTGCTCCGCGGTGATGGCTTCGTGGTCGGACGAAAACCCCGCGGCGACCAGCACCTGCATCCGGTCGGCGGAGACGCCCGGCGCGTGTCCTTCGACGCGGTGCCCGGCTGCGACCCCGCGCGTAATCCGCTCCAACAGCCCTGCCTCACCCGCGTACACCTGCGTCCACCGGGTGATCTCACCCAGGGTTCGGACGTCATCGAGCACCAGCAGCGCTTCCAGCCGCTCTTCGCTGAGGGTTGTGGGGTCGTGCGGGCTGTGCGCCTGGCCGTGCAGCCGGAGGAACCAGAAATACCTGAGAGGCAGCGCAGCCAGCGCGGCCAGCGCAGGGAGGGTCGCATCCGGTACGGTCAGGTTCAGCAGCATCAGGGTGTCGGCCACGATGGCCGTGGTGCCCCGTGGGAGCACCGCGCGCGCGAGTTCATCCGGGGTGTACATTGCCTGGGGATGCCCGTGCGGGTCAATGTACCCCGGCGCGACGACCCTACCTCGGGCTTCTACCATTACCGTTGAGGGCCCGGCTTCGAGTGGACGCTCACCCACATAGGCGATGCGTCCGGCGGCCACCGCCACCGTGCCCGGCAGGACTTCACCCGAGTAGACGTTGAGCACGCGGCCTCCGGTGACGAGAAGGTCCGGGGGCGCTTCTCCGCGGGCGACCGCCATCAGCGCCCGGGTCTCGTCTGGGGTCCGGTAGGTGCGCCTCACGGCGCACATTGTAGCACGAGAGAAGGAATGAGGACGCCAGGGATGAAACGCTTCGGTGACGCCGCGGACACCGCGAATGGAGGTGGAGGACCGTGGAGATTCGTTTCTACGGGCACGCGATGTTTGGCCTGACCGCCGGGGGCACCACAATCGTCATTGACCCGTTCAACGACGACGTCGGCTATCCCAGGCCGGACGTGGAGCCGGACGCCGTTGTCACCAGTCACGAGCACTCCGACCATGGCAGCGTTGAACTGATCCGGGGTCGCCCCAGGGTACTCCGCGGCCTGGCCGATGAGGGTAGGACCTGGGCCGCGCTCGACGCGCGCGTCGGGCCGGTGCACATTACCGGGGTGCCCACCTACCACGATACCGAGCAGGGACGCGCGCGCGGAAAGAATGCGGTCGCAGTCATTGAGGTGGAGGGTCTGCGCATTGCGCACCTGGGTGACCTGGGGCATGTGCTGACACCACAGCAGGTGAGCGCGATCGGCCAGGTGGACGTCCTGATGATTCCGGTCGGCGGGCACTTCACGATCGGTCCTGCTCAGGCCGACCAGGTCATCGCCCAACTGAAGCCGCGCGTGGTAATCCCGATGCACTACAAAACCGCGGTCAATGATTCGTGGCCTATCCGTAGGCTCGACGACTTCCTCCAGGGCAAGGCAGATGTGAAGCGGGTGGGCGCGACCGTGACCATCACGCACGCAGCGCTTCCGGTGGAGCAGGAGGTCTGGGTTCTCGCATAGCCCTGCCTCCACGGCCGGGCGCCCCCGGACGGCAAGGCTGCGCCTTATGCCCTAGTCGAACATCAGGTCGCGGCCTGATACGCCGTCTCCCTGTCCTTTCCTATGCTTGGAGCGGTGTGCGGACGCATGGATGATACCCTGGAAAGCCGCTTCCCGATTCTAGGCAAGTGGACGCTGGCACCTTCGATAGCGAGGTTTCGCATCCGGGCGCCCTTTGTCGCCCGCAAGCACAAGGCCGGCAACTTCGTGATCGTCCGCCTTGATGAGACCGGCGAACGCATTCCCCTTACGGTTGTGGAGTCCGACCCCATCGAGGGGTCCATTACCCTGATCGTTCAGGCGGTCGGGAAGACGACTAAGGCGCTGTGCGCCATGCAGGTCGGAGAGGCGCTGAGTGACGTCGTCGGCCCGCTGGGTAACCCCACGCCGGTCGAACGCCACGGCGCGGTCGCCTGCGTGGGCGGAGGGGTGGGCACCGCCGAGCTCTTCCCAATCGCGTGCGCCCTGCGCGACGCGGGGAACACCGTGCACGCGATCGTCGGCGCGCGGACGCGGGATCTTATTGTCCTCGAGCAGGAGATGCGTGAGTGCTCGGCCACCCTGGCCGTCACCACGGACGACGGCTCCTACGGCCGCAAGGGGCTCGTCACGGACGCCCTTACGTCACTCCTGGACGAGCACCCGGAAATAGCGGTCGTCTACGCCATCGGCCCGCTGGTCATGATGAGGGCCGTCGCCGACCTTGCGGCGAAGCGCGGAGTCAAGACCATCGTCAGCCTGAACACGATCATGATTGACGGGACCGGCATGTGCGGCGGCTGTCGCGTGACGATTGACGGCAAGACGAAGTTCGCGTGCGTGGACGGCCCCGAGTTCGAAGCCGCCGGCGTGGACTTCGACGAACTGATCGCTCGAAACCGATCCTACCTGGACATGGAGCGGATTGCCGACGAACGGTGCTCCTGCAAGCTCGCAGCCGCCTCCGGCGAGCGCTCGCGATGAAGGGCGCCAATCCCCTCAAGCCCGCGGAGCGACTGAAGATCCCGCGCCAGCGCCCGGCAGAGCAGTCGCCGGAAGAGCGCCGCGGCAACTTCCTCGAGGTGTGCCTGGGGATTGACGAGACCGCCGCGCTCCTCGAGGCCTCGCGGTGCCTGGAGTGCAAGGATCCCGTCTGCGTCAAGGGTTGCCCGGTTAGCATTGACATCCGGGGATTCGTTGACCTGGTGGTGCAACGAGACTACGCCGGCGCGATCAACAAGATCCGCGAAGCCAACTACCTGCCGGGGATCTGCGGACGGGTTTGTCCGCAGGAGTCACAGTGCGAGCAGCTCTGCGTGCTCGGGAAGAAGTACACGCCGTTGGCGATTGGGAAACTGGAGCGGTTCGCCGCCGATTACGAGCTCCAGCACAACCTCTTTACCGATCCCCCGATGCCGGACCTGCGCGAGGAGAAGGTGGCGATAGTCGGCTCGGGTCCTTCGGGCCTGACCTGCGCCGCCGAGCTCGCCAGGATGGGCTACCGCGTAACGATCTTCGAGGCACTGCACGCGCCCGGCGGCGTGCTCAGGTACGGGATCCCCGAGTTCCGCCTTCCGCGCGACATCCTGGATCTGGAGATCGATCGCGTGCGGTCGCTCGGGGTGGAGATCGTCACGAACTTCGTCGTGGGCAGAACGGCCACGATTGACGAGTTGATGGGCGAGTGGGGCTTCAAGGCCGTATACCTTGCCACTGGCGCCGGAACGCCATACTTCATGGGCATCCCGGGCGAGAGCCTGGTCGGCGTCTATTCGGCCAACGAGTTCCTCTCCCGCGTGAACCTCATGAAGGCGTACCGTTTCCCAGAGTACGACACGCCGGTGAGGGTTGGCAGGCAGGCAGCGGTGATCGGAGGAGGGAACACGGCCATGGACGCTGTCCGCACGGCCCTCCGGTTGGGCGCCGAAGACGCCTACCTCATCTACCGCCGGTCGCGCGACGAGATGCCGGCGCGCGTGGAAGAGGTCCATCACGCCGAGGAAGAAGGCGTGCAGTTCATGCTGCTGACCACCCCGACCCGCATCCTGGGCGATGCGAACAACTGCGTGTGCGGCATCGAATGCCAGCGGATGGAGCTTGGCGAGCCGGACGCCTCAGGACGCCGCAGGCCGATTCCCGTTCCAGGGTCGGAGTTCATCGTGCCGGTGCAGACGGTCGTAATGGCAATCGGCCAGATGCCCAATCCGATCATTCAGTCCACCACGCCCGGATTGAAGACAAGCTCTCGGGGAACCGTGGTCGCAGGCGAGGACCAGGCGACCAGCCGGCCCGGCGTGTTTGCCGGAGGCGATCTGGCGCGGGGCGGCGCGACCGTGATTCTGGCCATGCGCGACGGCAAGCAGGCAGCCGCCGCGATCGATCGGTATCTGCACCCGGCCCCCGAGACCCCGGCGCAGACAGCTTAGTCCCGCGATAGTACTATTCCCGCGCGGTTAGATACTCCAACAGCGTCCGGACGCCGTATCCCGAGGCACCCTTGGGCTGGGTGGCGGTCGTGCCCTCTTCCTTGTCCAGGTATGCCACGGGCGCGATGTCCAAGTGGGCCCAGGGTATGCGACCTGCAAACTCCCGGATGAAGATGGCGCCCTTCTGCGCGCCCCCCGGACGGGTGCCGGAGTTCTTGATGTCCGCCACGTCGCTGCGCATGGCCTGGCGATACTCCTCGTAGAGCGGCAGCTGGACCAGCCGCTCTCCTGCCCTGCTGGCCGCCGCCATCAGGCGGTCCATCAGTGCCTGGTCTGTCCCCATCAGGGCAGCGGCGTACGGGCCCAGGGCAATGCTGGCCGCGCCGGTGAGGGTAGCCAGGTCAACGATCTCGCTCGGTTCGCCCGCGGCCAGGTGCGCCACGGCGTCGGCCAGGATCAGCCGGCCCTCGGCGTCGGTGTTTGTAATCTCGACGGTCGTGCCGTTGAGCCCTCGGAAGACGTCACCCGGCCGAATCGCCCGGCTGCCGACGGCGTTCTCGACGGCCGCGATCGCGGCGGTTACGCGCACCTGCGGCGCGAGCAAGGGCAGGGCGCGCATGACCGCGAGCACGGCCGCGGCGCCGGCCATGTCGCCCTTCATGGTGGCCATGCTCTCGGCGGGCTTGAGATCGAGGCCGCCGGAGTCAAACGTCACGCCCTTGCCGGCCAGCGCCACCGTGCGCTTGGGCCTAGTCGGGGCATACTCCAGCAGGATCAAGCGAGGCGTGTGCGCGCTGGCCCCGCCCACCGCCATTATCATCTCCATCCCCCGCTTCTTGAGATCCGAAGGTCCCCACACCTGGACCTTGAGCTTCGTGCCCCTCGCGGCGCGGCGGGCCTGCGCTGCAAGCGCGTCCGGGGTGAGGATGTTGGCGGGCTCGTTGACCAGGTCGCGGGCGAAGTTGACCGCGTCGGCCACCACCTGTCCCCGCCGGCGCCCGGCTTCCACCGCGGCGGCCTCTGCGCGGTTGGCGGCCAGCAACTCCAGGTGGACGGTGTGGCCCTTCTCCTTGCGGTACTTGGAGAACGCGTAGGTTCCCAGCAGCGCGCCCTCGGTCCGCGCAGCCGCGACCGCGGTCGGCTCCCAGTTCCGGTGCTGGAAGGGCGGAAAGGCCAGGCGCGTCAGGCGGCGCCCGGAAGTGGCCCGGGCCACCGACGCGGCGGCCAGCCGCAGCCGGTCCACCGTGAAGGCGTCACGATCGCCCAGCCCCACCACTGCCAGGCGTCCGGCCGGAAGACGGCCGTGTGTGTGGACGAACACCACCTTGCCGGCCTCTGCGGTGAACTGCTCTTCGTGGAGCACGCGGGCCAGCAGGCCGCCGAGCGCGTGGTCCACCTTTGCGGCGATGCCCTCGAGCCGCGCAGGCCCGCCAAACACCCCCAGGGCCAGCACATCACAGCGGTGCGCTGTAGGATCGGCAACGGTCACGCGGACGGTCACGGCTCTCCTCCTTTGTCAACTGTAACTCCATTTCAACTGTCACCCTAGCGGTCTGGCCTGGACCGAATGGTCGAGAGGGGTATCTCCTCACCCACCCCGGCCTCGACGGCCCGGCGGTACAGCAGCTCAAGCGTCACAACGTCTTCCATGGCAATGCCCTGGGACTCGAAGAGCGTAATCTGTTCCTGCCGGCTCCTCCCGGGGCTGGCCCCGGTCACTATGCTTCCCAGCTCGGTCACCCTTTCCCAGACCACCTCCCCGGCCGCGGCAGGGGTGATGAGATCGCCGCACTCGATGCGCGCCTGCTCCAGGGAGTCCACGGCTATCAGATCGCTGCGGCGGACGGCCTCCGCGTCCAGTTCCTGTCGCGCCGCCGCGTTGGAGCCGATGGCGTTGACGTGAACGCCGGGCCGCAGCCAGGCCCCCATGAGCACCGGCTCCTTCGCGGACGTGGCTGTAACGACTATCTCCGAGCCCTCCGCCGCTTCCTGCGCGCTCGCGACGGCCACTACCTCGACTCCCAGCTCCGCCGTCACTTCAGCCGCAAACGCCTCCCGCCGCCCCTCCGACCGGCTGTACACTTTCACCAGCGCCACCGGCCGGACACGCGACACGGCCGCTACCTGACTGCGGGCCTGCCACCCGCTTCCGATGATACCGAGCGTGCCACCGCCGGCGCGGGCCAGGTACCTGGTCGCTACCCCGCTCGCCGCGCCGGTCCGCATCTGTCCCAGGCGGTCGGCCTCAGCGATCAGCACGGGCTCGCCGTCCTCGAACCTGTAGAGCACCGCGATGAACCGCGATCCGGCCGGAGTGGAGGCGTAGGACTTGACGCCCGTGACGCCAAGGGCGGGCGCGGACGCGTGCATCACGTGCAGCGTGCCCGAAGGCGTCACCGACCTGCTGCGGGGGCGGTTGGAGCCCGTGCCATCTCCCAGGAAGCGAAACCCGGCCTCGACGGCGGCGATCACATCGTCCATGGTGAGAAGCAGGCCCACATCACTTTCGCGGAGCAGCAGCGCCATCTCATCTCCCGGCGGCCTGGTGAGGCCGGAAAGCACCGTCGTTCCTGTGAGGTTCCCCAGCCCAGGCAGGCCTTCCTCCAGAGGCGGGAACAATCCGCGGGTGCGGCCGTCGGTGGTGGCGAAGGGCTTCCCGCGGTCTGGGCGAACCATGGGTGTGGGAGGTATGCGATGACCGAACATTTGTTCGATAACATTGAAGCCCACCGCGAGGGGCTGGTAACGCTGCGGCGCGACCTGCACGCCCATCCTGAGCTGGCCTTCCAGGAGGAAAGAACCGCAGGGATCGTGGAAGCCCGGCTGCGGGCCGCCGGACTGGAGGTCCGAACCGGGCTGGCCCAAACCGGCGTAGTCGGAATCCTGCGTGGGGGCATGCCCGGGCGCACCGTTCTCGTCCGCGCGGACATGGACGGCCTGCCCATTCAGGAGGCGAGCGAGGTGCCGTACCGGAGCCGGATCCCGGGCTGCATGCACGCCTGCGGGCACGACGGCCATACCGCGATCGCGGTGATCCTGGCTGAGATCCTGTCCGGGCGCCGGGCTGAGATGGCAGGCACGCTGGTCTTCGCCTTCCAGCCCGCAGAGGAGATCACCTCGGGCGCGTTGCCGATGATCGAGGCGGGTGTGATGGACGCCCCGCCAGTGGACGCAGTCGTGGGGCTCCACCTATGGAACGACCTCCCGGTCGGGACCGTGGCATTGAGTCCAGGCCCGGTCTTCGGTTCGGTGGACGAGATCATGATCTCCGTCGAGGGTCGGGGCGGGCACGGCGCCATTCCCCACCAGGCGGTTGATCCGATTGTGGCCGCCGCCCACGCGGTCACCGCCCTCCAGACCATAGTCAGCCGCGAGACGGCCCCACTCGACGCGGTCGTGGTGACCGTCGGCACGATCCACGCCGGCACGGCGTTCAACATCATTCCCGATCGCGTGGAGATGCGCGGGACGGTCAGGGCGTTCACCGGGGAGATCCGCGAGCGCACTCTGCGTCGCGTCGAGGAGATGGTGGCTGCGGTGGCCAGGGCGGTTCGCTGCGAGGCCACGGTGACCAGCCGGTTTGGGTGCCCGCCGGCGGTCAACGACCCGGCGGTCACCGCCATCGTACGGGAGGTGGCCGCAACGGTCGTCGCCGGCGAGCACGTCGTGGACCTGAGACCAACGACCGGCAGCGACGACGTCGCCTACTTCCTCCAGCGCGCCCCTGGATGCTACTTCGCGGTCGGGTCCCACAACCGCGATCGCGGCCTGGATGCCGCGCACCATAATCCCCGGTTCGACTTCGACGAGGAGGCGCTGGTCATCGGCGCGAAGGTCCTGGGTGGAGCGGCATTGAGGCTGCTCGAGTAGGCCGGGCTGGGCCGCACTGCCCAGCGGCTGCGGGCAGGCCGGGCTGGGCCCCTCCGCCCGGAGGACCGGACCGGGCTCCGTCGAATGATTTGGCCCATGGATCAGGCAGTCGCCTATGCCCGCGAGCAAGACGGCCGCTTTCTTTCCGAGCTGATCGAGTTCCTTCGGATTCCCAGCGTAAGCACCGCGCCCGAGAGGGCCACGGACGTCGCACGAGCCGCGGCGTGGATCGCCGGGCACCTGGAGCGGATCGGACTTCGCAGCCGCGTCGAGCCCACCGATCTACACCCCATCGTGCGGGCCGACTGGCTGGGCGCACCCGGCCGGCCTACGGTTCTGTGCTACGGCCACTTCGACGTGCAGCCGCCTGATCCGTTGGGCCTCTGGAACTCCCCGCCGTTTGAGCCCACGGTCGAGCAGGGGTCGCTCTACGCGCGCGGCGCGTCCGACGACAAGGGGCAGTTGTTCACGCACGTCAAGGCCGTGGAGGCGATCCTGCGCACCGTGGGCTCGCTCCCGGTCAACGTGAAGTTCTTGCTGGAGGGCGAGGAGGAGATCGGCAGCCCGTCCCTTGCGGCCTATGTTCCGCGTCACCGTAGATCCCTGACCGCCGACGCCGCCCTGGTCAGCGACGGCGCGCTGTTCGCGCCGGGGTTGCCCACGCTTACCACCGGGCTGCGCGGAATGCTCTACACCGAGATCGAGGTCAAAGGGGCCGGCGCCGACCTCCACTCAGGCCAGTACGGAGGCGCGGCGCCCAACGCCGTCGGAGCGCTAGTGCAGATCCTGGCCACGCTGAAGGACCGGCGGGGTCGCATCCGGATTTCCGGATACTATGGCAGGGTCCGGCCGCCGGAAGAAGCCGAGCGGTCTGCCTGGGCGCGGCTTCCATTCGACGAGGCCGCGTTCTGCAACGAGATCGGAACGGCCGTGGCCCCGGGCGAGGAGGGCTACCCCATTCTGGAGCGTCTGTGGGCCCGCCCGACGCTTGACGTGCACGGCATCGCCGGCGGGTTCACCGGAACCGGCATGAAGACGGTGATCCCGTCCTGCGCAACGGCCAAGGTGAGCATGCGTTTGGTTCCGGACCAGAACCCGGAGCGAGTCTTCAAGCAGCTGGAGAGGTTCGTGCGCCGTCACGCGCCGCCCGGGGTGCGCGTGGACGTGCGTCATCTCGCGTCATCGCCGCCTGTCCTGGTGTCTTCCGACGCGCCGCCGGTGCGCGCGGCGGCACGCTCACTGGAGGCGGTCTTTGGCGTGCCCCCGGTCTATGTGCGGAGCGGGGGCAGCATTCCGGCGGTTTCCGCCTTCGACAGGACCTTGAAAGCCCCCGCGGTCCTAATGGGGTTCGGGCTGCCCGACGACAACCTGCACGCGCCTAACGAGAAGTTTGCCCTGGTGAACTTCAGGCAGGGGATTGAAGCGACTATTCGCTTCTTCCACGAGTTCGGAGGGTAGTGGAGGAGCATCCATGGAGCGACCCATGACCGCGAACAGCACAAGCACACAGGACTTCCCCCTGCGATTCCGCTGGTTGTCCGGCGTGGTCGGCACAGTCGGCCTGGCGCTGGTGGCGGCAGCGCTGCTGCGCCTACCCAATGTTCCGTGGGATGTGTGGCTGCTCTTCGGCACCGTGTCCCTGCTCTCCGGGGTAATCGTCTTCCCACTGCCCATGGGCGTCACGTACCATCCGCAGGGCGGCATCTCGCTTGCCGTGCTGTTCCTGTTTGGCTGGGAGGCAGCCGTGATAGTGAACCTGCTGGGGATGACGGTCTTCTGGACTCACTCGAGGCGGCCGGTCTGGCGTGCCGCGTATGACCTCGGAAACGTCGGCTGCAGCCTGCTGCTGGCGGCCTCGGTCGCCCCGCTGGGAGCCGCGGGCTTGACCACGGGAATGCTGGCCTGGTTCATTCTCGGTGGCGGGATTCACGCCCTGGCCAACACGGCGTTCACCGTCTCCGGCCGGATGGTGCAGCAGGGTGGCGCGTGGCCGATGACCCCAAGATCCGTCCTTCGCATCACGGCGCTGTCGGGAAGCATGGCACTGGCAGCCATTGTCATCGTGCTCCTGTTCGATTCGTTCGGTGAGGCAGGCGCGCTGTTGGGGTTCGCGTCGTGGCTGCTGGCGAGCGTGGCGCTCAAGGGCAACTACGAGGCCCATGCGGCCAGCGAGCGCCACGCGGACACGAACCGCCGCCTCGAGGAGGCGCTTGTTGCGGTCGAGCGCCTGTCCATCACCGATCCGCTCACCGGGCTGTACAACCGGCGGCACTTCCGGATCCGCCTGGAGGAGGAGTTCAGGCGTGAAGCCCGCGATGCCTCGCCGTTCAGCCTGCTGCTGCTCGACCTGGGCGGGTTCAAGGCGATCAACGACGCCCACGGCCACCTGGCCGGCGACATCGTCCTCCAGCAGTTCGCCCGGCTACTGGACGGCGCGGTGCGCCCCGGTGACCTGGTCTTCCGGTACGGTGGAGACGAGTTCGCCATAGTCATGCCCCGGACCGCGCGCCGGAATGCCGAAGCCGCCGTGGCGCGTCTAGAGGCGCTCGTGTCCCAGACCCCCTTCCTGGTTGGTACCAAGCGGCTGTACATAGAGCTGGACGTGGGCATCGCCGTGGCCCCAGAGGACGGTACAGACGCGGATGCGCTTGTCCACTGCGCGGATACCGCCATGTACAGCGCCCGCGGGCGCCGCCGCGGGTGAATCACGCTGGCGTCATCATTCAGGTGAGGCACTGGCTGGAAGGCCTGAGCGCTTTCGAGCAGGCGCTCGGGGTGGTGGCCCTCACGCTCGTTCCGTGGATTGAGTTGCGCGGCTCGATCCCGCTTGGGATCGCGCTGGGGCTGCATCCCCTGGTGGCCATGGCGATCGCGGTGGCGGCCAACTGCGCCATCATCGTCCCCGGGTACTTCGCGCTCGAGTTGTTCTACGACCGGCTGTTCTCGCGCTTTGCTCCTTTCCGCCGGGCGGTGGAACGCGTGAGGGCAAAGGGGGCCGGGCTCGTCGAGCGATACGAACTCCTGGGCCTGGCGCTGTTCGTCGCGGTGCCGCTCCCGGGCACCGGCGCCTACTCGGGGACTCTGCTGGCGTGGCTGCTGGGCATGAACCGGCCGCGCGCATGGGTTGCGATCGCGGTGGGCGTGACGCTGGCCGGCGTGGTTGTTACGCTGGCGGCATCCGGAGTACTTGCCGCGGTCCGGCGGTTCATCTAGAATAAGAATTCAAGGTGCCGACGAGCAGACGCAGGAAGCACCCGCTCCACACTGAAGAGATAGGACACTCCCGAATTCCAAAGGAGGGATCAGATCGCGTGCGAAGAGTCCTGGCCCTGATGGCTGCCATTGCCCTGACCGGCGCGCTTGTCATTTCCGCGGCCGCGGCGCCGGCGGTGACGCCTACGCGCGGTGGAACGCTCATCGTTGGATCTGGGGTGGACGCGGTGACACTCGACGCGCCCATGATTACCGATTCCCCGAGCGCGACCGTGGCAGAGCACATGGTCGAGTCCCTCTATAGGTTGACCCCCGAGGGCAGGATCGTGCCGATGCTGGCTCTTGGGCACACCGTGTCCCCGGACGGCCGGACATGGACGGTCCGGCTGCGCACCGGCGTCCGGTTCCACGACGGGACTCCGTTTGACGCCGAGGCGGCCAAGTTCAACCTTGATCGCATGCTCGACCCGGCCACCCGCGCGGCGTTCCGATTTCTGCTCTGCGGACCCGCGACGTGCGTGACGAGCGTCACGGTAGTTGACTCCTCGACGATCCGCCTGGTCACCAATACCACGTTCGCGCCGCTGCTGGCGCACCTTACCCACAGCTCCATGGGCATGCAGAGCCCGACCGCCGTCCGGCGGCTGGGCGTGGACTATGCCCGGCAGCCCGTGGGAACCGGCGCCTTCAAGTTTAAGGAATGGGTGCGCGGCGATCGGGTGGTGATGACCCGCAACGACGACTACTGGGGGGAGAAGGCATTCCTGGACGAGGTGCAGTTCCGCGTGATCCCGGATGACGGTGCGCGCGTGGCGGCCCTGGAAGCGGGCTCGATTCACGTGGCCGTGCGCGTCCCTCCGCGCGAGATTGAGCGGTTGAAGGGCGCCCGGGACTTCACGGTCTCGGTGGACGATAGCCTGCGCACGATCTACGTGGGTTTCAACGTGACGCGGCCGCCGTTCAACGATGGACGCCTGCGCCGGGCGCTGAACCACGCGGTGAACAAGCGGGCGATCGTGAACGGTGCACTGTATGGAACAGCCCGCGTCTCCGATGCGCCGATTGTCCCGGCTATTGAGGGTTACTCCAAGATCATGACCTACGAATGGGACCTGGAGCGAGCCGAGGCGCTGCTGCGTGAGGCGGGCTACACCAGGGCCCGCCCATTGCGCGCCGTGTTCCACCATCCGTCCGGGCGATACATACGCGACGCCGAGATCGCCGCAAGCATCCAGGGACTCGTGCGCCGCGCGGGCATCGAACTCGAACTGAGGACGATGGAATGGGGGGCCTACCTTGCCCTAACCAACCGGCCGCAACCGGAGAACGACGTCCAGATGTACATGCTCGGGTGGGGTACCGTGACCGGCGACGCCGACTACGGCCTCTATGCCCTGTTCCACTCGTCGCAGTGGGTGCCGGCGGGCTCCAACCGGAGCTTCTACAAGAACGAGCGCGTTGACGCGCTGCTCGATCGTGGCCGGTCTACAATGGATCAGGCGGAGCGCAACAAGATCTACGCCGATGCGATGAAGGTCATCATGGACGACGCGCCCTGGCTGTTCCTGCACAGCGAGTCGCAGGTGACCGGCATCAGGCACACCGCTCAGGGGGTGGTCGTCCATCCCGCGGAGCGCGTAGAGTTGTTCAAGGCCTGGATACGACGCTAGAGAGATCCGAAACGACTAGGCTGGAAGGACGAGGGGGGAGGGGGTTTGTGCCCTCCCCTTCTCACGGCTACTGAACATGTGGGCGTACATCGTCAAACGACTCCTGCTTTCCATTCCTGTCATCTTCGGCGTGGCGTTCATGGTGTTCGCAATGGTGCGGATTGTTCCCGGGGATCCCGCTCGGATCATCGCCGGGGAGGCGGCGACGCAGGAGATCGTCGAGGGGATCCGCAAGGACATGGGCCTGGACCAGCCGCTGCTGAAGCAGTTTGCCACGTTTGTGGGGAACGTGCTGCGCGGCGACTTCGGGCGTTCGGTGCGGTCCAAAGCGCCGGTGGCCGGCGAGGTCGCCGCGCGTCTGCCGAACACCATCAGGCTGGCAACGGCTGGTCTCTGCGTCGCTGTCGTCGTCGGGGTCTCAGCGGGCATCATCTCGGCCATTCGTCCCTACTCTTGGATGGACACGGTGGTCATGCTCGTGGCGCTGGCCGGGCTCTCGATGCCGGTGTTCTGGTCCGGCCTGATGCTGATCCTGATCTTCGCGGTCTGGCTTGGATGGCTACCCGCCGTGGGGACCGGTGGCATGGCGCACCTCGTGCTGCCCGCGGTCACTCTGGGCATGTCGACCGCGGCCATCATCGCCCGCATGTCTCGCTCCAGCATGCTGGAGGTGCTGCGGAGTGACTACATCCGCACGGCGCGCGCCAAAGGTCTGGCCGAGGCCGCCGTCGTCAACCGCCACGCGTTCCGCAACGCCTTGATCCCGGTCATCACCGTTGTGGGTCTGCAGATGGGTACGCTGCTCTCCGGGGCAGTCCTGACGGAGACGGTGTTCGCGTGGCCGGGTATCGGCCGGCTGCTGGTTGAAGGCATCCTGTCCCGCGACTATCCCATCGTACAGGCCTCGGTGCTGGTGGTCGCGATGGCGTTCGTGATGGTGAATCTCACAGTTGATGTGCTCTACGCGGTCGTGGACCCGCGGATCCACTATGACTGATATGACTCAGCCCTCCAGGATCGCCCTGCGGCCAACGCGCTCGCGCGCCCGGATGGTGTGGACGCAGTTCCGTCGCAACCGGGCCGGGCTCGTGGGTCTGGTGCTCCTGTCCGTGTTCCTGAGCGCGGGTCTCTTTGCGCCGGTGCTGGCGCCGTACGACCCCTACGAGATCGAGCTCGAATCCGGCCTGAAGAGGCCGGGACCCGGGCACTTGCTGGGGCAGGACGAACTGGGGCGCGACATGCTCAGCCGCATCATCTACGGCGCCCGCCTCTCGCTGGTGATCGGCGTCATAGCCGTTACAATCGGGGTGGGGATCGGTGTTCCGGTCGGCGCCATCTCCGGCTACTTCGGAGGGTTGCCGGATCTCTTGGTGCAGCGCGTGATTGACATCATGCTGGCGTTTCCGGGCATCCTGCTGGCGATCGTGCTCGTTGCGGTCCTGGGGGTGGGACTCGTTCAGGTCATGGTGGCGGTGGGGATCGTGTCAATCCCGGTCTATGCGCGATTGGTGCGCGGACAGGTCCTCTCATTGCGGTCGCAGGAGTTCGTGGACGCGGCGCGGGCCGTGGGGGCTACCAGCGGGAGGGTAATCTGGCGTCACGTACTGCCCAACACGCTGGCCGTGGTCATCGTTCAATCCACCCTGCAGATCGCCTCGGCGATTCTCGCGGCGGCGGCCCTGGGCTTCCTGGGACTTGGAGCCCAGCCGCCTGCCGCGGAGTGGGGCTCGATGCTGAGCAACGCCCGGCAGTACATACGCCTGGCGCCGCACAGCGTGATGTTCCCGGGGTTGGCCATCATGATGACCGTACTGGGGTTCAACCTGCTCGGCGATGCAATCCGGGACGCGCTGGACCCGCGGATGCGGATATAGCCCAATGCCTGAGGGGGAGGAGGTGGGAGATGGATCCGATCGGACACCACTACATCGTTGAGGCTTCTGGATGCAATCCCGAGATCATCGGTAAGGTTGAGACGGTTGAACAGATTCTGGTGCGTGCCGCCGAGGTGGCCCAGGTCACCGTCTGGTCTATCTCCTTCCACCGGTTCAACCCCAACGGCGTCTCCGGCGTGGTCGTCATCTCCGAGTCGCACCTCTCCGTCCACACATGGCCTGAGTACGGATATGTTGCCCTTGACATCTTCACCTGCGGCAACGACGCGAAGCCCGAGGCGGCCGTGGAGCACGCGCTCAAGGAGTTCAAGGCCCGGACGATGCACATCACCGAGGTAACCCGGGGGCTGGAGGAGGGCGACCGCCAGTACTTCCACAGCATCGTCACCTGGGAGGAAACGCTACCCACAAAGGACGACAAGAGACGATCGAAGGCAGCGAAGCGCCCAAAGAGGCCGTCGCGCCCGGCGTTCCGAGCCCGCTAGCAAGACGCGCCCGGGGCGGCGCTCCGATGGGGGACTGCAGTGGCACTGCTTTCAGTCGTTCTGCCCATAGTGTTGCTCATAGCGGCCGGGTACCTGCTCGCCCGCTTGATTCCGATCGAAGTCCAGTCGTTATCCCGCGTGACCATATACCTGCTCACGCCCAGTCTCGTGTTCGCCGCGCTGGTGCGCGCCGACGTGTCGGCCGCAGCCGCCGCGAGGCTGATCGGGCTCATCGTGGCGCAGTTCGGAGTGCTGCTCGTCGTCGCGCTGCTCGCAGGCCGGCTGATGCGGCTGGCACCGCTCCAGCGCAGCGGGCTGGCCGTGTCAACGGTTCTCTACAACGCGGGCAACTACGGGATTCCGGTCGCCCTGTTCGCTTTCGGCGAGGAAGGAGTTCGCCTGGCCACGCTCATCTTCGTGGTTTCGGCGATCCTCATGCACTCGGTGGGGGTGTTCCTGGCCTCGGCTGGCAGGAACAGGCCCGCCCATGCTGTCCTCGATATCTTCCGCCTGCCACTCATCTACGCCGCGATCGCGGGCGTGGTCTTCGCGTACCAGGGGTGGATGTTGCCGGTGGCACTGTGGCGCCCGATCGAGCTCATGGCCCAGGGCGCGATTCCCGTGCTGCTGATCACCCTTGGGGTGCAGCTTTCGCAGGCACGACCCTCGGGCGTGAGCGCGCCCCTTGGCGTCTCCACGGTCCTGCGGCTCGTCGTCTCACCGCTGTTGACGGTCGCCCTGGCGCCCTGGTTCGGCATCGCCGGTCTGACCCGCGACGTCGCGGTGATGTCCACGGCGATGCCGACCGCGATCAACGCGTTCCTGATCGCCGCGCAGTTTGACGCTGCTCCTGATTTCGTGGCCAGCGCGGTCTTCCTGACCACCGTGGCCAGTTTCGTCTCGATCCCGATCGTTCTGGTGCTGCTTCCGTGAACCCGGGTAGGCCGCGCGCGCCATCGTGGTCACGCCTGGGCGTCCTGTCCTTCGCCCACTTCACCAACGATCTCTATGCCGCCTTCCTGGCGCCCCTGCTGCCGCTGGTGGTCGCCAAGTTCAGCATCTCGCTGGCGCTTGCCGGCCTTCTCGGCAGCGCTTACAATCTCTCGTCCGCGTTCTCCCAGCCGTTTTTCGGGATGGCGGCCGACCGCGTTCCGCGGCCTGTGTTCACCGTTCTGGGCGCGCTCGTCACGGTGGTCATGATGGGACTGCTCGGGCTCGCGCCCTCCTACCACGCGATGCTCGCGGTGCTCTTCATCGCAGGCCTGGGCACCGCGGCGTTTCACCCCCAGTCGTTCTCGGCCGCCGGGGCCGTGAGCGGGGACAGCCGGGGAGCCGGGATCTCACTGTTCATCGCGGGTGGTGAGCTGGGATATTCGCTGGGCCCGGTCTACGTGGCCGCGATCGTGGGTGCGATCGGGCTCGCCGGAACCGCAGTGGCCGCGCTTCCGGGCGTGGTGGCCTGCCTCCTGCTCTGGAGGCTCGCCGGCTCCTGGTGGTCTGATCTGGAGACGCCCACCCGGGTGGGCCTGGGCTCCGAAGTCCGGCGGCATGGGCGAGCCCTGGTATTGATCTGGCTCGTGGTGGTGCTAAGGAGCGTGGTCACGCTCGGGCACGTCCTGTTCATCCCGCTCCTGCTGCGCGGTCGCGGAGAGACGCTGATGATGGGAGGGACCGCGGTCTTTCTCTTTGGAGGGGTCGGCTCAATCGGCGGCCTGGTCGGCGGGGCGCTCTCCGACCGGATCGGACGGCGCGCCGTGATGGCGATCTCGCTGATTGCAGCCGCGCCCCTGCTCGTGCTCTTCGGCAGCATCGAGGGCGCCTGGGGTTTGGTGCCGCTGGCTCTGGGTGGCTTCATGCTCTTCCTGGCGGCCCCGGTCAGCATAGTGATGGCTCAGGAGATGTTCCCCTCACGGGCAAGCCTGGCCAGCAGCATGGTGACCGGGATGGCTTGGGGAACCGCAGGCCTTTCCATGACGCTGATCGGTGCGATTGCCGACAAGATCGGGCTGGCCCAGACCCTGTCGGCAAGCGTCGGCCTCTTCCTGATCGCGCTGGTGGCAATCTGGGCGCTTCCGGCGCAGCCTCCGCGCGCAAGGACTACGCTGGACTGATCCCGCTCACCTCTCGCTGACCGGTGTGACCACGCAGGTTGTCGTCCGCGTGACGCCGGTTGTCTCCTGAAACCGGGAGACGATCAGCCTGCCCAGCGTGTCCATGCTCTCGGTTTCCACGAACGCGATGATGTCTGTAGGCCCGGTAACGGCGTGGGCCATCTTGACCCCCGGCGTCCGCACAATGTGCGCCAGCGCGTCAGAAAGCTTGCCTGGCAGGATGCGTATGAGCACGTACGCCTGGACCATCGCTTCTCCCTCCTCCGTTCGATTTCACGGTCGCAGCGTCACCAGCAGATCCACGAGCAGGTTGCGCACCAGATAGAGCAACAGAATGGCGACAATCGGTGACAGGTCGAGGCCCCCGGCTGCCGGTATTACCCTCCGTATCGGATCCAGGATGGGCGAAGTGAGATCGTGGACCACCTTGACCGCGGGATGGCGGAGGGCCGGAAACCACGAGAGCACCACGCGCACGAAGATGAGCGTGGTGATGATCTTGTACACCAGGTCGAGGAAGTAGATCAGCTCCAGCATCCGTTTCTCCCGTTGCGGTTCTCTGCGGAGCGCGGAGTCCTGTTTCGATTGTAGCAAGCGTGTCCCGGGCAGGCAACGAACCCTGATGCCCGCAGGTTGCGGAGCCCGGCATCCCGCGCGATCTGGCGCGGGGGGAGGGTCCGGCCGACCGTCGAAGACTGCCGGAAGAGCCCGAGATCCCTCGACCGCGAGGTTTGGACCGTGACGGTGAAGCTCTTCCACCATGACGCGTACGTGCGCGAGTTCACCTCTGTTGTGACGGGCGTGCGCCACATCGAAGGCAGGGTCACCGCGGTCGCGCTGGCGGAGACGGCGTTCTACCCGGCGTCCGGCGGCCAGCCCGCGGATCAAGGTCACCTCGACGCCTGGGAGGTAACGGATGCGCTGGAAGAGGACGGCGAGATCTGGCACGCCGTTCGGCCGTCTGGGCAGGGACAGGTCGCCGGATCCCTCGCCACGCTGCGGGAAGGCCTATCTGTCGCAGGATCCCTCGACTGGGAGCGGCGCTTCGATCACATGCAGCAGCACACCGGTCAGCACATCCTCTCAGAGGCTTTCCTGCAGGCGCTGGGCGCGGAGACGCTCTCCGTTCACATAGGCGCCACCTGCACGCTGGACCTGGATCTTTCCCGCCTTGACGATGAAGCCGTCGCGCGCGTGGAGGATCTGGCCAACACGATCGTCACCGAGAACCGGGTGGTGGCCGCGCGCGAGGTCGGGATTCAAGAGGCGGTCGCGGTGGGATTGCGCCGCCCGCCCAAACAGGCCGGGCGGATACGGGTGGTGGAGGTGGCGGGTTTCGACCGCTCGGCCTGCGGCGGTACACATGTTCGCGCTACCGGCGAGGTCGGGACAATCGCGCTCCTGCGCCACGAGCGGCACAAGGGGGGCGTGCGGGTGGGCTTCCAGTGCGGGGGGCGCGCGCTGCGCCACTATCGGTGGGCGCGGGGGTTGATCACCTCCATTGCCACCGAGCTCACGGTGGGCGAGCCCGACCTGGCCGGCGCGATCGGGCGTCTCTCGAGCCGTGCGAGGGAGATGGAGCGCACTCTGGAGGCCGCGCGCATGGAACTGCTGGGGTACGAGGCCAGGGATCTCCTGGCGCGAGCGGCCTCACATGGCGCAGCGGCCAGCGCCGCAGGCCCCACGGTAGTCGCCGCGGCCTATGATGGCCGTGCCATCGAGAACCTGCGCGCCCTGGCCCGCATGCTCACGGCGCAGACGGACTGCGTTGCGATCCTGGCCGCCGATCCGGGCCGCCGCTTGCTGGTGGCGCGCAGCCCGGCCGTGGCCGTGGATGCGGCCGCGGTGCTGCGCGAGACCGTTGCCGCGTTTGGCGGCCGGGGCGGCGGCAAGCCCGAGGCAGCCGAGGGCGCGGCGCCCGATGCGCCCTCGACCGCGGCCCTGGTGGACGCCGCGCGCCTGGCCCTGCTGCGCTGGGCAGCCCCAGGGTAGGTCGCGGGGGGCACGGCGCCGCCAGGCCTGCCCGCGGCCCCACACGAAGGTGGTGCTGTGGCATAATACCCGTATGACCGAGGTAGGCCTGATTCTGGCCTTCACGGCCGGCGTGCTGGGTTTCCTGAGTCCGTGCATCGTGCCGTTGATCCCGGGCTACCTTTCGTTCGTCTCCGGGCTCTCCCTGGCCGAGATGAGCGTGGAGGAGAGGCGCCGACACCTGGGCCGGATGCTGTCGGCCACAGGCCTGTTCGTCCTGGGCTTCGCCACCATCTTCACCGCGATGGGTGCCTCGGCCTCGGCCCTGGGCGCCCTGGTGATAGAGAACCGCCTGCTGCTGACACGCCTGGGAGGCACGCTTGTGATCTTCATGGGCCTGGGCGTGCTGGGGGTTGTCCGGGTGCCAGGGCTCTCGCGTGAGCACCGTTTCCAGGTGCGACGCCGTCCCTTTGGGATGATAGGCGCGTTTCCCATCGGTATGGCGTTCGGCTTCGCGTGGACACCGTGCGTGGGCCCTGTGCTCACCGCGGTGCTGACGATGGCGGCGACCGCGCAGACAGCGTCAAGCGGTGCGCTGCTGCTGTTTGCGTATTCGCTCGGGCTCGGCCTGCCGTTTCTCGTGGCGGCCGCGCTGATGACCGCCGCGTTCGATGCCGTGGGATGGCTGCGCCGACATGCCCGCTCGGTTTCGACCGTCAGCGGGGTCTTTCTCGTCGTGATGGGCGGCGCCATGGTGACCGACCTGTTGTACGCGTTCAACACCTGGATCATTCGGCTGGTGCCGTTCCGGCCCGCCATCTGAGGTCCAGCAAACTAGGAGAACTTGCTATGAGGCCATTCGCAACCCGGGGGGCGCGACTGCACCTCCCCGTAGCACTCCTGCTGCTGTCCCTGGTCGTCGTGCCCCTGGCAGCGACACCTCCTGTGCAGGCCGCCGACGCAGGCCTCCCGCTGGAGGCGCTGGGCTTGCTCCGCGAGCGGTACGTGGATCCCGTGGACTCCGTAGTTCTATTGAACGGGGCGATCGGCGGGCTGCGCTCGGCGCTTTCAGCAGCGGGCATCCAGGCCGATTTCGCGGACATCCCGCAAGGCACCCCGAATGGGCAGGCCGATGCCGCGTTCCGCGCGCGGTTTGGCACCGCGGTCGCCGCCTCGGGCGGCCGGGTCTCAGGCGCCTCGCTGGCCTACGCCGCGATCCGGGCCATGACCGCTGTGCTGCGCGACTCTCACACCGGCTTCCTCACCCCAGAGCAGAACCGCGAGCGGCAGGCGCAGCATCGCCAGCAGGCGGCGTTCTCGGGCATCGGTGTGGTGCTGATGCCGCGCGAGGGGCGCTTCTACGTGCGCGATGTCATACCCGGCGGCCCGGCAGAGGCCGTCGGCGTGCAGCCGCTGGACCGCATACTGAGAATTGACGCAATCCCCACCGCCGGGCTCCAGGTGGAGCAGGTGGCCGGTACGATTCGTGGTTCGGCAGGGACCTCGGTTACGCTCACGCTCGACCGCCCCGGTCGAGCGGGCGCGATCACGCTGACCGTGATGCGGGCTCCGATCCAGATCCCCGCGATCTTCCAGGCCCGCGTTCTCGATGGCGGGATCGGCTACCTGCAGCTCTACCAGTTCTTTACCCGTACTGGGCAGGAGTTCCGCCAGGCGCTGGACCGGATGCTCGCCGGCGGGATGCGTGCGCTGGTGCTCGACCTCCGCTCCAACAGCGGCGGCTACCTGCACGAGCTGACCGCGGTTGCGAACGCCCTGCTGCTCCCGGGCAGGCCCATCTACCAGGAGACTTCGCGCGGGGGTAGCACGCGCATGGTTCGGACTACGGCGGCTCCGATACTGCCTTCGCACGTGCCCGTGGTCGTCCTCATTGACGAGGGAAGCGCGTCGGCGGCCGAACTGCTCGCCGCTGCGCTGCAGGAGCACGGCCGCGCGATGCTGATGGGCGCGAAGACCGGCGGCGCGGTCGAGGCCGGCGTGCTGTACGATCTCTCGGACGGCTCGGCGCTCAGCGTGACCGTGCTTCGGCTCTCCACTGGGATGGGGAGGCGCCTGGAAGGGATCGGGGTCTCTCCCGATGTCGCGGTGACGCTCGCGGTCGCCGACCTGGACCAGGGCCGCGACACCCAGCTCCAGCGCGGAGTGCTGGCGGCCCGGCAGCGGCTGGGCCTGGCGCGCAAGGCGGCCCCGGCTGCCGCCGGCCGATAGGGGATTCGAGATGCTGCCTTCAGAGCGCCTGCGCGACAAGCTGATAGTGATGAACGGCAAGGGCACCCAGGTCTACCGGAACCTGGCCGGCGCCTACCGTTTCGATCGGTTCGAGCTCCACCTGGACGCGATACACCCCGACCCCTCCTCCCCGTACTGCTGGGCCCGCGTGCGCATGGACCAGGCCGAGGCCCAGGTCCCGCCGGCGCTGTGGCAGAGCCCATCCGGCCGGTTGGCGGTGGAGGACTTCCTGTCGCGCGGCGTGCACGAGGCCATAGGACGCCTCATCCGCACCCGGTGGCAGGGGAAGACAGCGCCCGTGGCCATACATGCGGGCGGGGGGGAGATCCTGAGGCGATCGTGCTGCACGGTCGGCGACGAGTTCGTGGAGATCCGGCTGACGATCGGGCTCCCTGCCGAGGGACGCAAGGTCCTGGCAAAGCCGGCAGGGACGCTGCTCTTCGATGATCTGCCCGCGGTGGTTCAGGCCGGTCTGGTGTGGGCGAACCTCGACGCGGCTGCCGGATTGCGTCATCGCGACACGCTGGAGGATTACCTGGCCCTGCGGGAGGCGCTGGACGAGCTCGGGCTGGCCGCGTTTGTCGCCGACGGCTCGGTGCTGCCGAGGGATGATGGCTCGGGTGACCGGCCGCTGCGCGGCGGTCGCGCCGTCTCCCTGCATGCTCCGGACGAACTGGCCACCACGGTTGTCCTGCCCCACCGTGGCGTGGTGCGCGGGCTGGGCATTCGCCGCGGCGTCACCGTGATAGCCGGAGGGGCCTTCAGCGGAAAGACCACGCTCCTGGCTGCGCTATCTGCCGGCGTGTATCCCCACGTCCCAGGGGACGGCCGCGAACTCGTGTCCACGCTTCCGGACGCGGTGCGGATCATCTCCGAGCCCGGCCGGCGCGTCGAGCGGGTGGACGTCAGCGCTTTCCTCCGGGAACTGCCGCATCGCCCGGACGCGACCACGCTGTCGTCCGAGCACGTCACAGGTACTGTATCCATGGCCGTGGGAGTCGCGGAGGCCGTAGAGACCGGGTCCCGCCTGCTGCTGTTTGATGAGGACGACAGCACGGTTGCGTTCCTGGTGCGGGATGCGGCGATGCAGCAACTGGTTCCGGCTGGGCACGAAGCCGCGATACCGCTCGTGGACCGCCTCCGGGCGCTGTGGGAAGTGCACGGCGTCTCGTCGGTGGTCGCCACCGGGAGTCTTGGGGAGTACCTCGACGTGGCGGACACGGTAATCGTCATGGAAGGGTTCCAGCCCCACGCTGCGATCGACCGGGCGCGCACCATCGTCGCGGGATTCACCGGGCTTCGCGCCCGCACCCGCGGGGAGTTTGGCATGCCGATGCCGCGCTGCCCGCTGCCTCGGGGGTTTGGCGGGCTCCGGGGGCGTGGCCACCGGACCGAGCCGCGCGGCCGCGCGGAGATCGGCATCGGGCGTGAAACGATCAACACAGCAGCGCTCGGGCAGCTCGTGGGAGCGGGCCAGGCATGCGCGGCCGGCGACGCGATCCTCTACGCGCTTGCGAAGGGCTACGTTGACGGAAACGTCTCTGTGGCCGAGATCCTCGACCGCGTCTTCGCGGACATCGAGGCGCACGGGTTTGGCGTGCTGGCGACCGAAGGGAGTCATGCAGGTGGCTACGCGCTGCCCAGGCGGCACGAGGTGGCCGCCGTGCTGAACCGGATGCGCGCCCTGCAGGTGCGGACGCGACGGGCGATACAAGAGACCGCGGCGCTTCCGGAACCGGCTCCGCCCCCGCCAGATCCTGCGGCCGATCAGGTCGAGCCGCCAGAAGGAGATCCGTCACCGCCGGCGAACAAGTAGTTTAATCGCCCGATGACCGGGACGAGTACGCGCCAGGCGGGCGCGCAGAGAGCTGCTCAGGTGGAAGGCAGCCGCCGCGCGGCGCGGAATGGACCCGAGAGGGGTGCGGTGAACGCGGGCCGGGCTCGGATAGGTCGCTAGCCCGGCGAGCAACTAGCCGTACCGGCCGCCCGCCGATACCGGGCTCAAGCGCCGCAGGGTCCGGCCGCGCCGTCTCATGGTGCCGGCGCACAGCCTGCTCCTGCGGAAACTGGGTGGCACCACGGAACCGGCCTCCGTCCCATTTCGGAGGCCGGTAGTCTTATATCCGGGGAGCGCGGGTCGCACCACCCGCGCGCATGCCCCCAGATCAGGGGAGGTGCTGGAAGTGGACTCTACCAAGATCGTGTTAGGCGAACGCGACGTTCCAAGGGCCTGGTACAATATCGCCGCGGACCTGCCGGTGCCGCCGGCGGCGGTGCTTCACCCGGGGACCAGGCAGCCCATCGGCCCGGCGGATCTTGCGCCGTTGTTCCCGATGGAGCTCATCATGCAGGAGGTCAGCACCGAGCGCGAGATCGAGATCCCCAAGCCGGTGCGCGATGTGTACCGCATGTGGCGGCCAACGCCACTGTACCGGGCGCGGCGGCTGGAGGCGGCACTCGACACCCCGGCCCGCATCTACTACAAGTACGAGGGCACCAGCCCGGCCGGTAGCCACAAACCCAACACCGCGGTGGCGCAGGCCTTCTACAACAAGCAGGAGGGAGTGCGGCGGCTGGCCACCGAGACCGGCGCCGGCCAGTGGGGCAGCGCGCTGGCGCTGGCGTGCCGTCTGTTCGGTCTCGACTGCACCGTGTACATGGTGCGCGTCTCCTACGACCAGAAGCCCTACCGCAAACTCATGATGCAGACCTGGGGCGCGGACGTGCTCTCCAGCCCCACCGACCGCACCCACGCCGGGCGGGCGATCCTCGAGAAGACGCCGGATTCACCCGGCAGTCTGGGCATTGCCATCAGCGAGGCGGTGGAGGACGCCGCGACCCACGACGACACCAAGTACTCGCTGGGCAGCGTGCTCAACCACGTGATGCTGCACCAGACCGTCATCGGGCTGGAAGCGCGCCGCCAGATGGAGATGGCAGGCGACGCTCCCGACGTCGTCATTGGCTGCGTCGGCGGCGGCAGCAACTTCTCCGGCCTGGCGTTCCCGTTCATGCCCGAGAAGTTCAAGGGCGGCGGTAGTCGTTTCGTCGCGGTCGAACCCCAAGCGTGCCCGACGCTGACCCGTGGCGATTACCTCTACGACTTCGGCGACACGGCGGCGACCACGCCGCTGGTGAAGATGTACACCCTGGGACACACGTTTGTGCCCCCGGGCATTCACGCGGGCGGGCTGCGGTACCACGGCGACTCCCCGCTGCTCTGCCTGCTCTACCACCACAAGTACATCGAGGCCGTGGCCTACCAGCAGCGGACGGTCTTCGACGCCGCGCTTCAGTTCGCGCGCACCGAGGGGATCATCCCGGCGCCCGAGGCGGCGCACGCCGTGCGCAAGGCGATTGACGAGGCGCTGGAAGCGAAGGAGGAAGGCCGGCCGCGGGTGATCCTCTTTGGGCTCTCCGGCCACGGCCACTTCGACATGGCGGCCTACGAGGCGCACCTGGCAGGTCGACTCGAGGACTTCGCCTACCCAGAGGAGGCGATCAAGGCGGCGATGCGGGAGCTGGCGGTGCTGCAGCCTTAGCGGCTACGGGCGAGTGATCGTGCGAAGGGCGGCGAGGGCTTCAGTAACCTCCCGCCCTTTCGCTTCGATCAGATTGGCTCAGGTGCCGGGCTGGACAGAGGCAAGCTATGCCTCGTCGCCCGGGCGCAGCGTGGGAACGACGCCTCTGAGGCGGCGCCGCTGCTCCAGGTCCAGCGTGACGAGCGTGCTTCCAAACTGCAGGGCGACCGCGCCGTAGACCGCATCGCTGCCGCGCAGCCGGTGCTGCGCAGCCAGATCGGCCGCCCGCTCGGCCAGCCTGGCGTCGAGAGTGATCAAGAGCAGGTGTGGAAGCCGGCGGAGGGCCGCGACAAAACGGCGCGCCAGGTCGGCATCCATTCGTCCTCGGCCGATCGCGCCGGCCACCTCAGGGAGCAACAGGGTTGGGGCGATGATAGGGGATGCTGAATCGCGCAACCGGGACAGGAATCGCTGGCTTTCCAGGTGGCCCGGCTCACCGGGGTTGAAGGCGTTGAGGAAGACGCTGGCATCAACGGTGTAGGGTCCTGCCACCGCCCATCACCTGCGCATCTTCGATAGGAGTTCGGCGCTGGATTTGCGCGTTCGCCAGCCCTTTGCGATCTGTTCGCCGAGCCGCACCAACTCATCCCACGCGGCTCCGCCATCTTCGAGAGACGATGCCTGCCCTTCTGCCGGGATGGCATCCAAAGGCGCCAGGATGGCCACCGCCTTTCCCCGATAAGTGATGACGTAGCGGGCCCGCCGCTCCCGGACCGCGCGGAGAATCTGCGAGGCGCGGATCTTCAGCTCGCGAACGCCGGACTCGGGCACCTGGCACTCCCCACGAGTGGTCACATCTGTGACTACATCCACATTGTGCACGTGGAGTTGGGCGATGTCAACGCGACGCGCCCGAGGCTAGGCCCTTACCTCCTGCCGCTGGAACGCCACGTAGGCACCGGCGAACAGCAAGATGACCGTGGCGATCATGCCCGTGAACTGGGGCCAGACCAGCAGCAGACTCTGGGAGAGCGGCAGGAGCGTGCCCCGCACCGCGCCTTCGAGCTGCGTGATCAGGACAGGACCCAGCGCGCGCACGTCCGGGTTGAGCAGCGCCAGCACGGTCTCCGAGTAGAGCGTGTTGGGCGAGAGCCGCGACAGGAACAGGCGGAAGTTGGCCAAGGCCAGCTCGGTCTCCGGTCCACCGGTGGCCGTCGCGCTGATGATGTTGAAGAACAGGCCTGCCAGGATCTCCCAGAACACCGCGAAGAACAGCCAGACGGCGATCGTCGCCATGGCCGAGGTGGCCGGCTGGCGAAACACCACCGAGAACAGCATCGCCAGCGCCAGCCACACCCCGCCGTAGGCCAGGGTGGCGAGGATGAACGCGAGTCCACGCGCCACCTCGCGGCCCTCCGGCACCACGCCCAGCCGCAGGATGCCCAACCCGGTCACCAGCAGCCACAGCGCCAGCAGTGTGATGCCCAGGGTGAAGATGCCTGCCAGGAACTTGCCCAGCAGCACGGCGTCGCGGTAGATGGGCTGCGCCAGCACCCGGCTGAGGGTCCGGCGCATGTACTCGCCGTTGATCGCGTCGAACGCCAGGGCGATGGCCGTGAGAGGGATCAGGAAGCCCATGAACGCCACGAACGAGGGCAGTGGGTCCTGAGCAGAGGTAAGGATCTTCAGGTAGAGGAAGGGGTCCTCCCCGATGGTCTGACGCAGTGTCTGCGTGGCCGCGAACACCGTGCCGATCGCGGTCAGGAGGATCAGGCCTTCCAGCAGCCGCATCCGGACGCTGGTCAGGTGGTCGGCCAGCTCTTTGAGTACAATGGCCCCCAGGCCGGTCCAGGGCGAGCCTCTACGCTTCATGGCGGGCCTCCTGGAAGTAACGGGCATAGACGTCGTCCAGCGTGGCGCGTTCCAGGCTCAACCCGAGGAGTTGGCCGCCCCCGGCCACAACCCGGCGGGCCACCTCGGCGCGGCAGTCGTGCTGGGCTTCCACAAGGCAGGCGCCCGGGCGCTCCTGCGCAACGCGCACCACGCCGGGGATCCCGCCGAGCAGCCGCTCCAGGCCGTCGCCCGTGGCCTCCACGGCGATTCGAAACGCGCCGCCCAGCACCCGCTCGCTCAGCGCGTCCACGCTGCCCTCGAGGACCAGCCGTCCCTTGTGGAAGAGACCGACCCGATCGCAGACCGCCTGCACCTGTTGGAGCAGGTGTGAGGACAGGAGTACCGTGATGCCCCGCGCCTTCAACCCCCGGATCATTACAAGGAACTCACCGGCGGCCTCGGGATCGAGGCCCATCGTGGGCTCGTCCAGGATCGCCACCTGAGGCCGTTTCATGAGCACCTCGGTCAGCCCCAGCCGCTGGCGCATGCCGCGCGAGTATGTCGCCACCGGCCGGTCCGCCACTTCCGAGAGCCCTGCGCCGGAGAGCGCCTCGTCAATTCGCGCCTCGGCCTCGGGCCGGGGGATCCCGTTGAGACGCGCGGTGTACCTGAGGTTATCGCGCGCGGTCAACTCGTCGTAGAATCCGACCGAGTCAGGCATGTAGCCGACCCGTCGCTTCACCTCCAGGGGATTGCGCAGGGGGTCTTCTCCCAGCACCCGGGCCGATCCGGAGGTCGGCTCTGTCAGGCCCAGCAGCATCAGGATGGTCGTTGTCTTGCCCGAGCCGTTCGGGCCCAGCAGGCCGAAGACCTCACCGGTCTGCAGGCGAAGGTTCAGCGACTCGACGGCCACGATCGGGCCGTAGCGCTTGGTCAACCCCTGCGTCTCGATAACCGTGCTCATCTCCGACCGTAGCGCGAAACCACCAGGCTGACGACGCCCAGGGCGACCGCGATGACGATGACGCCCACGATGCCCCACAGCGTCGAGGTGAACACCGTGACGCGAAAGTCGGCCGACGACGACGAGTCGCCGGCAGTGGCCCGCAGCGTCAGCATGTAGTCGCCTGCGATCGCCTTGGACGAAGGCCGTACGGTTGCCGTCACCTGCACTTCACCCTTGGGCGCGATCTCCTCGATCCGCGACGGATCGAACTTGACCGACCACCCGGTCGGCTCATAAGAGGAAACCTCGACCCCACGCGCAGGAGATGTGCCCCGGTTCTTGACGACCACCTTTATCGGGGTGTCCCGTCCGGCGTATGCCCGCCCGGACAGCCGTCCCTCGGGCGTAGTGATCGAGAGATCTGGACGGCCGGTAACCTCTATGGTGAGCTTGACCTCTGCCCTGGCCTCGCCGCTGATGGCCCGGATGCTCAGCGCGTGCGTCCCCGCAGAAACGTCCTGGGGAAGAGTTACCTCCGCGTCGAGGTCGCGCGACTCACCGGCCTTGACCGGAAGACTGGTCACCTGCTGGCTGCCGAAAGCAGGCGTGAACGCCACCTGGAAGCCCTTAGGCATCTGCGCCTCGAGACTGACCAGCATGTCCTTTTCGCTCTCGTTCTTTATCGTCAGCCGGTACCTGAAGCTGGACGTCCCCGGACCCCGGAGCACAGGGAGTTCGGCCTGGAGCTCGAGGCGGCCCGGCAGGACCTGGCCCAGCGTGAGGGCCAGCGGCAACTCCGCCGCAACCCCCTGCCCTTGCGCGGTCAGCAAGAACCTGTACGTTCCGGCCCTGGCGCCTGGTGGCGGGTCAAGCCGGACGCTCAGCGACGCCTCCTGGTCGGTTCCAACCGCCACCGCGGTCACGGTGCGGCCGGCGCCGAGGAAACTGACCTTCCAACCCGGCATGCCCTTGGTCACAGCCAGCGTTACGACCTGCGGTGGCAGCCCGTAGTTCTTGACGGTGAGCGCGAGCGTGACCGGCTCGCCGGCCCGCACGGTCTGGCTGGGATATGGCGTCGAGAGCCCTAGCCCCCGGTATCCAGGGGTTGGTTCAGGGCTGGGACCGGCGACCGCGGCGCCCGGGGCGCACAGGGACAGCGCGAGCCCCGCGGTCAGGATCAGGATCAACATGCGTGGCATCTACACACCTCCGTGGATCTCGAACGTCGCGGGCCAGTGGCCCGCCGGAGCAGTATCCGGTTGTGTATTTTCCGGTTTCTTCCGGCTTATTGCAAGGGGGGAGATGCCACCGACCCGCGCGGATGTCGTGGTCCGCATCCTGCGGGTTCGCTGATCCGCTCGAAACCCCGGAGGGGACGGCCATCTCGAAGACGCCGCGGCAGCGCCCCTGCCGTCCCCTCCGCCCGGACCGCCCGGCTATCGTGGCGGGCGGCTCTCTCCCTGCTCTCTCACGTCCGTGGCGCCTGGGGTTCGTTACGCTCCCGGCGTACGAAGAGCCGCCTGGCCATCTCCAGGCCCAGGGCCCGGACCTGGCTCCCGACCTGCAGGGTGATCGGTCCGCCCAGCGCGGTCGTCTCCCTTACCACAAGGGTCGTGCCCGGAACCAGACCCAGGTCCACCAGGTGGGTCACGAACGGCTCATCCTCCTCCGGGATACAGACCAGCACGGCGTGATCCCCCACATCCAGCTGGGCAACGGTGACCAGGGACTGGACCGGCGGCGCGCTGTCGCCCGGGATCGGCAGGCCATGCGGGCAGATGGCAGGATTGCCTAGCACGACTGCCATGCGCGCTTCGACCTCCGGGCTGATCACGTGCTCGAGCTTGCACGCCTCGGCGTAGACCCGGGGCAGTTCTATCTTCAAGACGTCCGAGAGCAGGCGCTCGGCAAGACGCAGCCGCCGTACCACCCGGGTGGCGGTCTGCATCCCCTTCCTGGTCAGGATGTGCCCCTCCCCTGTTACGGAGTGCAGGAGCCCCTGTGCCTCCAGCCGCTTCAGCATCTCGTAGGATGCCGGCGGAGAAACGGCCATGTACTCGGCCACCTTCGAGATCGTGACCGGTGGCGCGGTCTGCGCCAGGGTGTAGACCGCCTTGAGGTACATCTCGGTCCGCTCGGTCTTGGAGATGTCGTGGACGGTCATCGGCAGATCTCCCTGCTGCGACCCTGATAAGGTACTTTGCGCGTCCAGCCGGCCAAATCCCTGCATGCCCTCCACGCCGGGAAGGCCATCCCTTGTTGCACCGCCGCGGCTCTGGTACGCTTCGCGTATCATGAAGGCGGCGCGCGGCTGGCTGCTCGACCTGGGCGGAAACCAGGTGCCCTTCGCCGAGGCCTGGGCGCTGCAGAAGTACCTGGTGGCCGCGCGCCAGCACGGCGAGATCCCGGACGTGCTGGTGCTGCTGGAGCATCCGCCGGTGGTGACGCTCGGCCGCAGCGGAAAGGCGGAGCACCTCCGCGCTACACGCGAGGAAATGCTGTCGGCCGGCATCGAGCTGTTCAGGATAGAGCGCGGCGGCAGCGCTACCTACCACGGCCCAGGGCAGCTCGTCGGCTACCCGATCGTGGACCTGCGGCTGGTGAACGAGGATATCGTGCGCTACGTCAGGGCGCTGGAGGCGACGATCATTGACACGCTGGGGGCATTCGGGATAGCGGCGGGCCGCGAACCAGGCCTTCCCGGGGTCTGGGTTGCCGGCGCCAAGATATGCGCGCTGGGGGTGGCTGTTCAGCGCCGGGTGACCATGCACGGCTTCGCCCTCAACGTCACCACCGGGCTCGGCGGGTTCTCGCTGATCAACGCCTGCGGGCTGGACCGCCCGGTGACCTCGATGAGCGCGGTCCTGGGGCGCCCGGTGGATATCGCCGGAGTGCGCCGGGTCTATTCCGAGCAGTTCAGCCGGGCGTTTGGCATAGACCTTGTCCAGGTCACGGCCGCAGACCTGGAACAGGCCCGCGCGCTGGTGTAGGATCGTACCATGTCAAATGCCTCCCGGCCGTCCCTGGCCTCACAGGGTCCCTCGTTGCCCGACCTGCACATCGTTCCCTCGGCGTCGCTGCTGCTGCACGAGGAGTGCGACCCCGGCCGCGTGGAGCGGCTGGCGCGCGTGCTCATCGCCGACGGCGTGCTGCGCAACCCCCCGATTGTCGCGCAACTGGACGGCGGCGCCTACGTCGTTCTTGACGGGGCCAACCGCGTAACCGCGCTCCAGCAGGCCGGGTTCCCGGATCAGCTCGTCCAGGTAGTGGACTACGCCGATCCCAACGTTGTGCTCGAGGTCTGGTCGCACCTGCTTCAGGACGACGGCGTGTTGATCAGGGGTGAAGGATCGCCCTCCCTTGCATGGCGGCCGATGCAGGAAGAGGCGATGCGTGCCGGGCTCGAGCACGGAGATCTGGCCTGCGGGGTCCTGGGTGCGGACCGTGCCTTCGGTCTTCCCTCGGGCGGCGAGTTGGCCGACCGGATCAGGGCGCTGGCCGGGGTGGTGGCTCGCTACAAGGGGCGCGTGCCGATCTTCCGCGTCCAGGGCTCGGACCTGGGCGACCTCGCCCGCGAGTACGGCCGGGCAGCGGCGCTGGTGCTCTTCCCGCGCTTCACCAAGCAGGACATCGGCGCGATCGCCCGCCTCCCGGTGAAGCTTCCCACCGGCATCAGCCGCCACGTGGTGCCGCAGCGCGCGCTGCGGGTGAACCTCGACCTGGCGCTGCTGCGCGCGGAGCAGCCCGCGGCTGAAAAGCAGGCGCTGCTCGACGCGCTTGTCCACGCGCGGCTCCTGGAGCACCGCGTGCGCCACTACCCCGAGCCCACGGTCCTCTACGACGAGTGACCGCGCCGGCAGGGATGGCCACGAACGGTCCGATGGCTCTTGAGATCGGCTTGGCGCAGGCGGTGGCCATCGTGTACCACGCGCGCCAACAGTACCCCAACGAGTGCTGCGGTCTGGTCGCAGGCCGGGGCAGCCGCGTCGAGCGCGTCTTCTTGGGGACGAACGTGGAGCGCAGCCCGTTCACCTACCGCTTTGATCCCCAAGAGCAATTCCGGTTCTTCAGGGAGATGGACGTGCTGGGGTTGGAATTGCTGGGAATCTACCATTCGCACCCGCGGTCGCCGGCCTACCCTTCCCAGACCGACATCGCGCAGGCATTCTACCCCGAGGCGGCGTATCTCATAGTGTCGCTCCCCTCGGCGGACGCGCCGGCGGCCGAAGTCGAGGTGTGCGCGTTCAGGATACAGGGTGGCGTCATTGCCGAAGAGGAACTGACGGTGGCGTTGTGAAGGTTTCCGCGCGGGCCGAGTACGGCATCCGGGCCCTGATTGAGTTGGCCGCCCATTACGGCCGCGGTCCGATTCACAGCCAGGACATCGCCACGCGGCAGAGACTGCCGGAGCCGTATCTCCACCAACTGATGACGGCCCTGCGCGGGGCAGGGCTGGTTGTAAGCAAGCGGGGGCCCTCGGGAGGTCACGCGCTCTCGCGCCCGCCGGAGCAGATAACTCTGCGCGAGGTGTTCGCGGTCCTGGAAGGAACCACCGCCCCCTGGTGGTGCGTGGAGGAAGATGCCCCTGGTTGCGAGTATGCTTCTGATTGCGTCCTGCAGCCAGTCTGGCGCGCGGTTCGGGGCGCCGCGGAGAGCGTGTTGGACCGGTTGACACTGGCGGACCTGCGGGCGGACGGTCTGCGCCAGCCCGTAGCGCGGAAGTAGCCGGGTCATCGGGCAGGGAATGTTCGACCACGCCCCTCCGTTAGCCGGAGGGAGCCAATGGGTGCCGTGCTTGTGACTCCTGATCCTCCCTATGTGGCGGTGTCGGATGAGGACCGCGCGCGGTTCGAGGCGCTCGTCGGCGGGCATCTCGACGGCCTGTACAGCTCCGCGCTGAGGCTGACGCGCAACCGCACCGCCGCCGAGGACCTGGTCCAGGACACCTTCCTGAAGGCCTGGCGCTCGTTCCGGACTTTCCAGGCCGGCACCAACGCCCGCGCCTGGCTCTACAAGATCCTGATGAACGCGTACATAGACGGCTACCGCCGGTCCTCGCGCCTTCCCGAGGAGGTGGACCAGGAGGACATCGGCGACTTCTACCTGTACGCCAAGGCCCAGGAGAGCGAGGAGTACCGCAAGGCGGGCGATCCCGAGGAGATCCTGCTCTCACACGTGATGGACGCCGACGTGAAGGAAGCCCTGGAGCAGGTTCCTGAGCCGTTTCGGGCCGCGGTTATCCTGGCCGACCTGGAGGAGTTCTCGTACAAGGAGATCGCTGAGATACTGGGCATACCGGTGGGTACGGTGATGTCGCGGTTGTACAGGGGACGCCGCCACCTGCAGCGGTTGCTGTGGGACTACGCGCGTAGGGCCGGATATGCGCGCGACGAGATCGGCTCGCAATCCGTGGTGCCGCCATGAGCGAAGTAGACTGCAACGTGGTCCTTGAGCGCCTCTGGGCCTTCCTGGACGGCGAGACCGATGAGGCGTCTTGTCGCGAGCTGGAGGCCCACATCGAGGCCTGCCTGCACTGCCGCAACCACGCCGATTTCGAGCGGCGGCTGCGGGCGGTGATCCAGGCGAAGTGCCGTGACGAGCGGGCCCCGCTTGCGCTGCGCGCCGCGCTCGACCGCCTCTTGAGCGGTTCCCAGTAGGCGTACCTGCCAGGGGATCGCCCCAGGTTTCTCGAACACCCTGACAGACGATCCCCACATTCAGGAGGGTTCCATGCCCAAGGAAGTCATCCGCAGCGACGGCGCACCGATGCCCATCGGCCCGTACTCGCAGGCCATCCGTGTTTCAGGAATGCTCTACCTTTCGGGCCAGATCGCGCTCGATCCCGGGACAGGGCAGTTCCTAGGAGGCGACATCAAGACCCAGACCCGCAGGGTGCTCCAGAACCTCGCGGCGGTCCTGGAGGCGGCCGGGTCGTCTCCCGACCGCGTTGTCAAGACCACGGTCTTTCTCAAGGACATGAACGATTTCGGGCCCATGAACGAGGAGTACGCCAGCTTCTTCCGGGAGTTGCCCCCGGCCCGCTCGACGGTGGCGGTGGCCAAGCTGCCGCGGGACGCGCTGGTGGAGATCGAGGCGATCGCGCTGGCGTAGGCGCGGCGGGCAGGGTTTTCGGGTAAGATTGCCTTGTGAGGCTTCTGCGCTGGGGGGTCGGCTAACGGCAAGCCGGCGGTCTTTGGAACCGCAAATTCAGGTTCGATTCCTGGCCCCCCAGCCAGCGTTCCAATAGGTCATCTGTCTCGCGTCGGCGAGGAAGCGAACAACGATCGATCAGCTCGCAACTATGGTGGCGAACGGGATTCACGCCCTCCAGGAAGAGATGCGCGAGGGCTTTCGAGTGGCGCGAGAGCACCTCGGCGAGCATGGCCATCGGCTTAATAGCATTGAGACCGAACTCAAAGATCATGGCGTTCGTCTCGACCGAATCGAGCGAAAGCTCGACAATACGATTGGGCGAGTAGACGACTACGGCGTCCGGCTTGAGTGGCTGGAGAGGTCAAGGAAGTCCTGATCGTTTCGATAGGCAAAGGTCCCGCAAGAAGGCTGTTCGAAGGTCGTCCATGATCTCCAGCCAGAGGCATCCCCGGAGCAGAGGAATCCTCCCCACGGCCAAGAATCCCCAAGCAGACAGCCCGCTGCGGTGGAGTGCCGGTATGCGTGAGATCGAAGCGGTCGTGCTGGCCGCGGGGAAGGGCAAGCGGATGGTCTCCGCCCTTCCCAAAGTGCTTCATCCAATCTGTGGACGGCCAATGCTGGCGTACGTGCTGGACACCCTGGCAGCCGTGGGCGTCTCAGCCCCCATCGTGGTCATCGGGCACGAAGGGGGAGCGGTGCGCGCGGCGATGGGCGAGGGCCTGCGCTATGCCGTGCAGGAGGAACAACTGGGCACGGGGCACGCCGTCATGCAGGCGCTGCCCCACCTGGAGGGGTACGTCGGCACCGTGCTGGTCGTCTACGGCGACGTGCCTTTTCTCCGTCCCGAGACGATCGAGACCCTGCTGGCGCACCACCGGTCTCAAGGCGCCTCCGCGACGATCCTCACAGATCTGCGCGACGATCCCTCCGGCTACGGCAGGGTGCTGCGCGACGCGAGCGGCAACGTGCGGCGCATCGTCGAGGAGGCCGACGCTTCACCGCAGGAGCGCGAGGTTCGCGAGATCAACGCCGGGATGTACGCCATCGAGTGCGGCGCCCTGAGGGATTCCCTGCGCGCCCTGCAGCCGGCCAACGCGCAGGGCGAGTACTACCTGACCGATGCGGTCACATCCCTGTTGGAGGGCGGCCACACCGTTGCCGCGGTCGTCGTGGCCTCCAGCCAGGAGGCCACCGGGATCAACAGCCGCGCCGATCTGGCCCGGGCCGAGGCCGCGATGCGCGCGGCGCTGCTTGACGCGCTGATGGCTTCTGGGGTGACGATCACGGATCCCCAGACGACGTACGTGCACGCCGGAGTGCGCGTGGGTCGCGACACCGTGCTCCACCCCGGGACTGTTCTCGAGGGACGCACGACGATCGGTGAGGCCTGCACCATTGGCCCAGGAGCCCGCCTGGCCGACGCAGGGGTCGGCAACGGTGTGACCATCGTCTACTCCACCGTTACCGCCGGGGTGGTCGGCGAGGGCAGCCGCATCGGCCCCTACAGTCACCTGCGGCCCGGGGTGCGTCTGGGCCGGTTCGTCGAGGTGGGCAACTTCGCGGAGATCAAGAACGCCACGATCGGCGACCGCACGAAGGTGCACCACATGAGCTACATAGGCGACGCCACCGTCGGCGCCGGGGTCAACATCGGCGCAGGGACAGTTACGTGCAACTACGACGGGCGCACGAAGCACCACACAATCATAGAGGACGAAGCGTTCATCGGAAGCGACACGATGCTGATCGCGCCCGTTCGGGTGGGACGCGCCGCGGTGACAGGCGCGGGATCCGTGGTCCGGCGCGAAGTGCCGCCGGGAGGTGTGGCCGTTGGAATGCCCGCCCGGGTCATCAGGCGGAGGCCCGTGCCCGAGGTGCCTGCGGCCGCGGCGATCACGGAGCAGGCCGGCCAAAACACCGAGCAGGCCGACAAGAATACGGAGCAAGCCGGCCAGAATGATGCGCCTTAAGGTCTTCAGCGGCTCCGCCAACCCAGGGCTTGCCGAGGAGATCGCCGAGCACCTGGGCCTCCCGCTCGGCGAGATGGAGACCTACCGATTTGCCGACGGTGAAGTCAGCGTGCGCATCGTCGAGAGCGTAAGGGGCGCGGACGTCTTCGTGATCCAGCCGATGAGCCCGCCGGTCAACGAGCACCTGGTCGAGCTGCTGGTGATCCTCGACGCCCTGCGGCGCGCGTCGGCCGGTCGGGTCACGGCGGTCATTCCCTATCTCGGGTACGCGCGACAGGACCGCAAGACCAGACCGCGCGAGCCGATCACCTCGAAGCTGGTCGCCAACCTGCTGACCGCCTCGGGCGCGGATCGCATCCTGGCAGTAGATCTCCACACTGGGCAGATCTGGGGGTTCTTCGACATCCCGCTCGACCACCTGCCGTCCCGGATGCTGCTTGCCGCCTACTTCAAGGAGAAGAAGCTCAAGAACGTGGTCGTTGTCTCGCCCGACATCGGAGGCACCGGCCGAGCCCGCGAGTTCGCCGCCGAGATGGGAGCACCCATCGCGATCATTGACAAGCGGCGGGACAAGCCCAACCAGGTCAAGGAGATCACCCACGTCATCGGCAAGGTCTACCGCCGGACCGCGATCGTGGTGGACGACATCGTGGATACCGCCGGCACGCTGGTGGTAGCCGCCTCGGCGCTGATCGGTCGAGGGGTAGAAGAGGTGTACGCCTGCTGCTCCCACCCGATCCTATCGGGCCCGGCCGTGGACCGCCTGGCCGCGAGCCCGATCCGGGAACTGGTCGTCACGAATACCGTGCCGGTCTCGGTCTCGAAGCGGATAGACAAGGTGCGCGTCGTGTCCATAGCCCCCATGCTCGCCGAGGCGATCACGCGGATTCACGAGGACCGTTCGGTCAGCACGCTCTTTGGCGAGCCCGCTGCCCGGTAGGAGAACCGTGTGCCGGAGATAGGGTGGTCCATCCCAGGGTTCCTTGCCGTTGGGCTGGTGGCGCTGGCGGCGACCAACGCTCTCGCGCCCGTCGTACGCCGGATGGCGCGGCGCCTCGGCGCGATTGACTACCCGGGCGGCCGCCGGATCAACACACGGCCGACGCCGCGACTGGGCGGCGTGGCGATCTTCCTCGGTTTCACCGCCGCCGCTGTCGTGGCCATGTTCGTGACCCGGCCCATCGAACTCGTGGGGACCGGCTCCGAGCTCTTCATCCGGATTCCCATTGCCGCGCACACGGACCGAGCGATCCTCGGCATCATGCTGGGCGGCACGTTTCTCATGGCCGTCGGGGTCTACGACGACCTGCGAGGCATGCACCCTGCGCTGAAGTTCCTGGCGATGCTGGCCGCGGCCTCGGTGCTGATACCCTTCGGGCTCACCACCCAGTTCCTGTCGAACCCGCTTACCGGCAAGATGATCGTACTGGGGCCATGGGGCGCCGTGCTGACGGTGGTGTGGGTGGTCGCCGTGGTCAACATCATCAACTTCATAGACGGCGTGGACGGCCTGGCCGCCGGCATCGTGGCGATCGCCGGGACGACGCTGCTGCTCACCGCGGCGCACAAGCGCGACGTTGTTGCGATCTCGCTGGCCGCGGCGCTGGTGGGGAGCTCGGTCGGGTTCCTTCGGCACAACTTCAACCCCGCCCGCATCTTCATGGGCGACTCGGGCTCAATGTTCCTCGGCTACGTCCTCGGGGGACTCTCGGTGATGGGCCTTTACAAGTCCTACACCGCGCTATCGCTGGCGGTGCCGATTCTGGCGCTGGGCGTGCCGATCGTGGACACCGCCTTTGCCATCTTCCGGCGCCTCCGAAGCGGCCGGCCCATATACCTTCCCGATCGCGGGCATCTTCACCACCGGCTGCTGGATCGGGGGCTGACGCAGCGACAGACGGTCTTCCTGCTCTACATGGTCAGCGCGGTACTCGGCCTGGGTGCCCTGGCGCTGGCCGGCGTGAACAGAACCGGCTCGATTGCCACGCTGGGCGTCATCGCGTTGATCCTTCTGATCGGTGCCCGCCGTATGGGCCTGCTGACCCGATGAGTTCAGGCCGGCTGCGGATCATGACGGTCTTCGGGACCCGGCCCGAGGCCGTGAAGATGGCACCCGTGATTGCCCGCCTGCGCGCGAGCGACGAGTTCGAGCCGATCGTGGTGGTGACCGCGCAGCACCGGGAGATGCTCGATCAGGTGCTGCGGCTGTTTGATATCAGGCCTGATCGCGACCTGGACATCATGCTGCCGGAGCAGTCCCTCTTTGACATCAGCGTCCGGGCGCTGGGGGGGCTCGATCCGGTCCTCGAAGAGTTTCGCCCGGCGATGGTGCTCGTACAGGGCGACGCCTCCTCGACGATGCTGGGGGCGATGGCCGCGTTCTATCATCGCATCCCGGTGGGGCACGTTGAGGCCGGGCTGCGCACCGGAGACAAGTACCAACCGTTTCCAGAGGAGATGAACCGCCGCCTGACATCCGCGCTGGCCGACCTGCACTTCGCGCCCACCGCCCAGGCCCGGGCACACCTGCTGCGGGAAGGGATCCCGGCGGACCGCGTCTGGATCACCGGCAACACGGTCATTGACGCGCTCGCGGAGATCGTCCGGCGTCCCGAGACCGATCTGCCGCCGGGCCTGCCCCTGCTGGATGGCCGGCGCGTTGTCCTGGTAACCACGCACCGCCGCGAGAACTGGGGCGAGCCGCTCAGGCAGATCTACCTGGCGTTGCTCGACCTGCTGGACCGCTTTCCCGACATCGTGGTTGTCTTCTCCGTGCACCGCAATCCCGCCGTGCGCCGCGCGGCCGAGGAGATACTGGGCGGACACCCGAGGGCACACCTCATCGAACCTCCTGACTACGCCCCGTTCGTCCGGCTGATGGCGCGGGCCTACCTGATCCTCTCGGATTCGGGCGGCGTGCAGGAAGAAGCGCCCTCGCTGGGCACGCCCGTGATGGTGCTGCGCGAGGTCACCGAGCGGCCCGAGGGCATCCAGGCCGGAACCGTGGAGCTGGTCGGCACCTCGCGCGAGCGGATAGCGTCCCGTGCCGGCAGGTTGCTGGCCGACCCATCTGCGCGGGAGGCGATGGCCCACGCCCGCAACCCGTACGGGGACGGGCGGGCCGCGTCGCGGATCGTGGACGCGATGCGGTACTGGTTCGGTCGCACCGCGCAGCCGCCGGAGGAGTTCACCGGGTGAACCCCGGGCGTGCGCAGCCCGTATGCTATAATGAGGACAACATGCGCACGTCTGCCGCGATCGGACTGGCCGTCGGAATCGCGCTGCTGTGGGCTCCCATGTCGGCCCCCGCGGCCCCCAAGGCGCTGGTGGAGGTCAAGGCCACCTTGAGGGGCGAAGTACTGGCCGAGGGACTGGCCAAGGTGGGCGACAACGTCAGCGAGGGCGACCCTCTTGTGTTCGTCAGGACGCAGACCGGTCGTGCAGTGGCGGCCAGGGCCACCGTGGACGGCCGCATTGCCGAGATGCTCGTCGGACTTGGTACGGTTATTCGAGATCTCGGTACTGTTGTTGCCCGCATCGAACCCAAGTAAGCGGGGAGTCGTGCCCGCCGAGAGAACACCGCGTGCCGGAGACGGGGGGAGGGCCCCGTCGTTTTTCTTGGCCGAGCCCGCAACAGGGGGTGTGCAGTGAGGAATCGGTTGAAGGCGCTGGCCGTGATGCTCGCCCTGGCCGTGCCAGCGGTTACGATGCCCGTGGTCGGGGCCGCGGCGCAGACGCCGGCGATCATGCCGCTCGCCGAGATCAGGCCCGGGATGAAGGGCGCGGGCAAGACCGTGATCTACGGCCAGCGGATCGAGGAGTTCCAGTTCGAGGTCATTGACATAATGCAGTCCGGCGGCGGACCGGTGGGCACGGACAAGCTGATCCTGTTCCGCATGTACGGACCGCTCGTGGAGAAGACCGGCGGTACCGCTGCCGGCATGAGCGGCAGCCCGATGTACATCAACGGCAGGTTGATCGGCGCGCTCAGCGCCGCCTTCTCATGGCAGTCGCCCAAGCGGGACATCGCGCTGGCCACCCCGATCGAGGAGATGCTCAAGGTCCTGGAACGCCGCCGTCCCAGCGGCCAGCGGCCACGCGTGTACCACGCCTCGCGCACGCTGACGATCGGCGGCCGCGCCGTGGACCGCGTGCTGGTTGCGCCCACCCCGGGGCTGGCGCGCCGCTACGAGGCGGCAGGCCGCGCCGGCATCGCGGTAGCCACCCCTGCGGTGGCCACCTTCGCGCGGGGGCTGAGCCCGCGTGCCGCCCGCATCCTGGCTGACCTGATCCAACCGATGGGTCACGAGATCCTGCAGGGACATGGCGGCCGCGGCGACTTCGTGGCCGCGCCCATCGCGCCGGGCAGCTCGGTTGGGATACAGCAGATCCGCGGGGACGTTGACTTCGGTGGCATCTGCTCCGTTACAGCGCGCATCGGCAACCGCGTGCTGGTCTGCGGCCATCCCTGGGACAACCTGGGCGATGTTGAGTACATCCTCACGGCGTCGGAGATCCTGACGGTCCTGCGCGCCCTGCCGCGCCCGTTCAAGGTCGGGAACCTGGGCGCGATGATCGGGCTCATAGACCAGGACCGGGGCGGCGCGGTCGCCGGCTCGCTCGGGCCGCTGCCGCGGCTGTTCAACCTGCGCGTGATCGTGACGGACATGGACACGGGCTCGCGCGTCCAGCTTGGCGCGCAGATGATCCGCCGGCGCGACATGGCGCGGCTGCTCGCCCCACTGGCGGCACTCTCCGCCACGGAGAGGGCGCGCAGCCAGGGCGGCGGGGAAGGAACCGCGACCGTCAAGCTGACGCTTCGGGCCAAGGGCCTGCCCTCGCCGATCGTTCGGGAGAACATGTTCTACAGTACCCGCGACGTGGCCGTGGCATCAGTGCTCGACATAGTGGACGCGATGGAGCTGGCGTTCTACAACGATCTGCGCCGGCTGGATCCGTACGATCTCACCGTGGAGACATCGCTCACCCGCAGGCGCGTGACCGCCTCGATCGTGGAGGCCGAGGCCGCTTCCCGTGAGGTCAGCCCCGGAGGCACGCTGCTGGTCCGCGTCGTCCTCCAGCCCTACCTGGCCGATAGCCGCGTGACGCGGCTCATCGAGGTCCCGATCCCGCGCGACTTCCCACGGGGGCCGGCGGTGGTCGCGGTGCGCTCGGCCGGCATGGATTCCGCGAGGGTACCCCTGGAAGTCCAGCTGGGACAGGCGCTTGGCGCCGAGCCCGAGCCCTGGGGCGTGGACACCTTGGAGAACGCGCTCAGGTTCTTCGAGGGCTTCGGGAGAAACACCGACATCCTGGTCCGGGTCCTGCCGTACGGGCTGCCGGCCACCCAGACCGAGTTCACTCGTTTCGACGTGCCAGCGGCCAGGTTCATCAGGACCGACTGGGTGATCCAGGGGTCCGAGCGGATACCGATTCTGATCCGCTGAGATGCGGACCCGCAAGAGCACGAACCGTTCTGCCTCCTGGGTTGCGGTGTTGGTGGCAGTCCTGGTCTTCTGCGGTGCATCGGCATGGGCACTGGAAGCCCTGCGGCACCGGGCGCGGGAGATGGCGGTCGCGGCGCTGGGCGCAGGCCTGGGGAGCGATATCGCCATCGGCGGCATCCGTGGCGACCCCTGGCAGGGTGTGGTCCTGGAGGCGGTCAGCCTGCCCGGGCCTCCGGATTCCAGACGCCCGCTGCTCACCGCACGCAGGGCAACGCTTGCCTTCGACACGCAGGCCCTGGTCCGTGCCCTTGCCCGCCGGAGCGGGATCGCGCGCAGCATCGAGCAGGTGATTCTGGATGAGCCCGTTCTGGCGCTTGAGCGTGACGCCTCAGGGGCCTGGAACATCCCGCCTGCTCTTGGACGCATAGCCGGTCCGCCCGGCGCCCCCGCGTTCGTGGGCCGGGTCATCGTACGCAATGGGACGGTGGAGTTCGTGGATCGCCGCCGCGTGGCGCCGGAGGTCTTCCGGACGCGGATGGCGGGCGTCAACGGATCCGCTGACTTCGCCGGGGCGCCACGCATCGCGCTGCGGGCATCGTTCCAGGAGGAACGAGGAGGCAATCGGTCCCCGGGAAGGTTGCAGGGCACCTACACCACCTCCTCGCGCACCCTGGATCTCGATCTGGAGGCCTCCGATGGGGATGCCGGCGCCTGGGGGCCCTACCTGATGCCGGGGAGGGACATCCGCATAACCGGCGGGCGGTTCGGCGGGTCGCTGCACCTGCTGTGGACGCGGACGGGCGTACGATCGTTCACCGACTACTACGGCCGCATCGCGGTGCGCGACGGACGCGCCGACGTGCCATCGCGGCGCGCGGTGGTCAGTGGCGTGCTGGGCGAGATAGAGATGAGCAGCGGGCGTATCCGAAGTCCGCTTCTCCGGGGAGCCATTGACGGGGTCCCGCTGGAGGTGAGCGGCGAGGCCAGCTTCAACGGAGAGCCGTATCTTGATCTGGTAGTGCGGTCCGCCGCCGCTGAGATGACCACGCTGGGAAGGTTGCTCTACCCCCGCGCTCCTCACCGTCTCGCCGGCATCGCCGCGGGCGAGGTCCGCGTGAGCGGGCCGTTCCGCGCTCTGCGGGCGGAAGGACGCATCGAGATGGCGAGGGCGCGGCTCGATGCCCTGCCGCTCAGCGGTGCGTCAACTGAGTTCACTCTGCAGAACCAGTGGCTGAGTCTTGTCAATGCCCGCGGCGATGTCGCAGGAGGCACGGCGCGCGGCAGCGCCTGGTGGGCGGTCGGCGCGCCCGAGTTCTCGCTCGCGGCGCGCCTGGAGGGCGCGGACGCGGCGATCCTGCCGCGCTGGGTTCCCGCGGTCCCTTCCGGGCTTCGCGGGCGCATTGGTGGCAGCATCGCCGCGGTGGGTGGGGGAAGGGGCCTCACGCTCGCCGGGCGCGCCTTTCTTGTGGGCGCCGCCGCCGGCGATGTCACGCTCGACTCACTCGAGGCCTCCTTCCGCTCGGGTTCAGGCGGCATCGCGCTGGAGCACCTGCGCCTCGGCCGCGGAGAGGCCTGGGCAATCGCCAGCGGATACCTGCGTCCGGGCGGCGACATTGCGCTGGAGGCACGGGCCGGGGCGGTCGAGCTCTCTCAGCTGCCGCCTTCACTCGCCCGCGAAGGCCTTTCCGGTCGCGCCGACTTCGCGGGTCGGGTGCTTGGATCGCTCCGGGATCCCGAACTGGCCGGCACGGTCCTAGTACGAGAGGGCGCCTTTGCAGGGCTGGATTTCGATGTCGCCCGGGGAGGTGTGACCCTCAGGCAGAGCGGTATCCGCCTGGACGGCCTGGCCGTGCGCTCGGGCCGCGCGCACCTCCGCGCCGCGGGTTCGCTGACCTGGCGCCCGGTCGCGACCCTGGCGCTGGACGTTGAGGTGGAGCGGGCACCGGCGGCCGCGCTGGGCAAGGCGATGGCCCTGTCCATGCCTGTGGGCGGCCTGGCTGACGGCAGTGCCCGGATCGAGGGCCCCCTGGCGCGGCCCTCTGCCGCGGGCACGGTGGCGCTGCGCGAGGTCGAGGCAGGAGGGCAGATTGCAGACCAGGCGTCTGCCTCCTTCCAGTGGGATGGTACACGCCTGGTCGTGACCGGCGGACTGCTCCGGCGGCGGGATTCCGAGGTCAGCTTCTCGGGTGTCTACCATCGGCGCAGCGGTCTGGCGTTTGACCTGGCGGCCCGCCGGCTGGATCTCGCCGACCTTACCCTGCCCGCTTCCAACACCGCGCCGATGGAAGGCCGGTTCGACGCCGTCGGCCGGATCACCGGGCTTCCGGCATCGCCCGCAGTGGCCCTAACCTTCACGTCACCGGATCTTGTGTTGAACGGCACGCGATTCGATCAGACCTCTGGGGAGATGAGATGGAAGGCCGGCACTCTGCGCGTGCAGCCGCTGGTTCTGCGCGCCCGGAGCGAGCGGTATGAGGTCACGGGCGAGATAAGGACTGGTTCGATCCCCGGCGCCACGCTGTCCGCGACGGTGGCGGATGGCCGGCTCTCGACGCTGCTGGGCCTGGCCGGTGTGCGACTTGCCTTTCCGCTGGACGGTACCGTCTCGGGATCCGCCGACCTGGACGGACCGATGGCGAACCCCACTGCCCGCCTGGATCTCAGGATGGCATCAGGCAAACTCGGCACCCACACAATCGAGGGCGGAGGGGCCGATCTGGTCCTGAGCGACGGTTTCCTGACGGTGCGGGAGTTCGAGTTGCGGTCCGGGCGCGGGAGGATCGCCGCCGCAGGGCGGTTGAACCTGCGCGGCGAGAACCAGATTGAGTTGAGCGGCACCGATCTCGAGTTGGACTTCCTCCGGCCGGTTCTGCGCCTGCGCAGGCCACTGACCGGCCGCCTCGACTTCACGATGCAGTTGGGAGGCACACTGGCCACGCCCGAGATAGGGTTTGCGCTGGAGATCGCCCGCGGCGGCGTGGAGGGTGCCACGTTCGACTCCCTCGTGGCGAACGCCTACTACCGTGAGGGGCTGCTTCAGGTGCAGCAGGCGCTTCTCGTGCAGAGCGGGCACAAGCTACGACTATCGGGCAGCCTGCCCTTCAACCCTGCCCTGGGGCGCTTCGATGAGCGCAGGCCCGTGGACCTCCGTCTGGGGCTGGCCGATGTCAACCTCGGACTGCTCCGATTGGCTACCGATTTCGTGGAAGAAGGAACCGGAGCCGTAGAGGGCGAGGTCCGTATCGGTGGAACTGTGGGCGCTCCGCGGCTGGCCGGCGGCGTGCGCGTCCAGGACGGCCGGCTGCGCCTGCGCGGCATGCAGGCACCGGTCGAATCGCTGCGCCTTGCGCTGCAGTTCGACGAGACCACCGTCCGCGTGGCCGAGGGAACGGCACGCCTGGGCGATGGCACCGTGCGCCTGGAGGGAGCCGCACGGATCCTGGGCGTTTCCTCCACCAGGCCGGTGCTCGCGGTTTCCGAGGATGCACCACTTGTGCTGCACGCGTCTGGTGCGCGGGTTGCGGTCCCTCCATACGTGGACGCCCGCGCGTCGGGATCGGTGCGCCTTTGGGGAACGCTTGGTGACGCGCGCCGTCCGCCCACGGCAGAGGGCCGGTTGACCGTCTCAGAGGGAACCGTAAGCATAACCTCGGCCGCCGGTCCCCCGATCGCCCCGCGCCTGCCGCTGGCATTTCGCGGCCTGCAGTTCGATGCCGGTCGCGGTCTTGCCGTCAACATCGGTGGCCTCAAGTTCGACATCGTGCCCGGGGGCTCGCTGTTGCTCACAGGGACGCTGCGCAACCCCATGCTCGAGGGCACCGTTCATGCCCAGGAGGGGACCGTGGCCGCGCTGGGCGCCGTGTTCAGTCTGAGGGAAGGAACGGCCACGTTTCAGCCGCACATGGGACTCCGCCCGGTCATCTCGGCCCGCGCTGATACGCAGGCAGGGGCGACGCACATCACGCTGGGCGTTCGCGGAACCGCGCCTGACGGATTGACCCTCGACCTGCACTCCGATCCGGAACGACCCCGCGCCGAGATCGTGGCCCTGCTTGCCCAGCAGGCCGGTTTCACGCGCCTCATCGAGGGAGACGTGGAGGGCGCGCTCCGGGCGGAAATCGGCCGGCTGCTGTTTGGACGGGTAAGTCTTGCGCTGGGCCGCGCGGTCGGTCTGACCGAACTCGTCATCGAGTACGACTTCGAGCGACCGCTGACGCTACGCGCAGGGAAGCGGCTGCTACCCAACCTGTACCTCACCGCACAGACTACCTTTGAAGAGCGCACGCGGTGGCTGTGGGCCCTGGAGTACCGATTCAGTCGCGCCTGGCAGTTCGCCCTGCGCTCGGACTCGGCCGGCCACTGGGACGCGATCTTCTGGTACGCCACCCGCTTCTAGTCCTCCTACAGGAAATCGGGACCGCGGGTCGAACGCTCCAATCGCTGGGGCTTGGCTCCGGCGGAGGGCAATCCGGCCGTGTTCTCTGACTACCTGCGGGAACTGCAGAAGGTTGCGCTGCTGACCCCCTCCGAGGAGGCCGAGCACTGGGAGGCCTTCAGGGTCCGCGGCGACGCCGCGAGCCGGCTCCGCCTGATCGAGGCCTATCAGCCCCTCGTCTTCAAGGTGGTCATGCTGCTTCGTCCCCCCGAACCGTTGCTCATGGACCTGATCCAGGAAGGAGCCGTGGGGCTGATAGAGGCCGTGGAGCGATTCGATCCCGATCGAGGGGTCCGGTTCTCGACCTTCGCCTCCTATCGCATCAGGGGCCGGGCGCTCAACGCGCTGGATCGCGTCCGGATCGAGGTCTCGCTGGACCAGGTGCTGGCGGCCGCCGATGAGCCCTATCCCCTGGCACGCCTGGCCGATCCCGACGCCGCCCTGGCGCTGGCCGTTGTCGAAGACCGCACGGTGGTTGCCCGCGTCCTGGCAGCGATCGAAGCGCTCCCGCCGCGAGAGCGCAGGGTGCTGGATGCCGTGGTGAACGCCAGGGAGCCGCGACACATTGCGCGCGAGCTGCGGATCAGCCTTTCCCACTTCTACCGACTGCAGAAGCAGGCCCTGGAACACCTGCGCACGGTGCTGGGGCCGGAGGCCATGCACCAGCCGCAACGCGCACCGGGATATTAGGATTGCCACGCGGCTGGGGGGAGCAGGTATGGAGCAGGATAACAAGGGACTCACCGAGCGTATATCCTTCGCAGAGAACTGGCTGGCCCGGGCGCGGCAGCAGGTAGAGGACGGCCACCGTGAGCGAGGATTGCTCACCCTGGTGCTGGCCGCGGCCGAGGTCCGTCTCGCACGCGAGGCCGGCGGGCCGGCCGCGCGGCTCCGGCCGGACAGGCGCGCGCTGTCGGGCTGGATCGCCGCAGGGATGACCGTGCTCTCCGCAGCCACGCTCATCTTCCTGGTCGTTCCGCGCACCGCTGGCCCGACGGACGTGCACAGCGGCCAGGCACCGCCGGTTGTCTTCCTCTCAGGAGGCACGGGCGCCATGCTGGACCTGGTGACGGTTCCACCGCCCGCGGCAGAGAAGACGGTTACCAGGACGATAATCGTCCGGGTGCCCGTGACGATAACGAAGGGTGCTGCGCCGCAGGCGGCGCCCGCGACCGCCCCTAGCCGGCCTGCCGCCCGGCACGTGCCAGCGGGCCCGCCGCTGCCTTCTCCTGCGACGGCAGTGACAGCTGGTTCCACGGCCCCGCCGCCCGCGCTGTTGAGCGAGGCCGACATGATTGAGTTGGTCCTGGCCGCAGAACGCTCGCTGCGCCGGTCGGCCGGCCACTAGCCGGTACCCACGGACTTGCGCGCCGGTAGACCCGGATGATACGCTGCGGGCAGTTTCGCCTGCTCAGAGGAGGAGAATATTGCCCCGCCGGTTGCGACTGCGCACTATACTGATTGTCTCAGCGGTGTTCCTGGGAGTGGTAGGTTTCTTGGGGCCGGTCATCGGGCCCGCGGCCGAGGGCGCGCCTGCACCTGCTCCTTCGCCCGCCCCCTCACCCGCCCCCCAACCCGCGCCTTCACCCGCTCCCTCGCCCGCGCCGGCCCCAGCTCCGTCGCCGACGCCCGTGCCCACGCCGCCGCTACCGCCCAAGATAACGGACGTGGCGGTGCGGGGGCTCGAACGCGTGCCGGCCTCGATTGTTCTCGACTCAATAGGGGTACGCGTGGGAGAGCTGCTCTCCGAAGAACGGATGCGGGCCGATGTGGCCTCGATTGTGGCGACCGGGTGGTTTGCCGATGCCACCGCGCGGGTCGAGCCATACCGGGATGGCGTGCGCGTTGCCTTCCTGCTGGTGGAGAACCCGGCGATTGCCCAGGTCATCATAGAGGGCAACACCGTGATCCCTACGCCGGATCTGGTTCGGGCACTGAACCTCCCGCTGGGTGAGGTGCTCAACGTCATCCGCCTTCGGGACGGTACGCGGGCGATCGAGAAGCTCTACGAGGAGCGCGGGTTCGTCCTGGCCCGCGTCGCCGACATCGCCATAGCGCCCAACGGCGATGTCCGGCTTCGCCTGCGCATCACGGAAGGCCGGGTCGAGGCCATCCAGTACAAGGGCCTGGTCAAGACCCAGCGCTACGTAGTGGATCGGGGAGCGATCGTGCGCAAGGATCGGGTCTTCAACATCAACGAGATGAACCGGGACCTCCAGCGGATATTCAGCCTGGAACTGTTCGAGAACGTGCAGGCCCGGCCCCAGCCCGGGAGCACGCCTGAGACCGTCATCGTCGAGATCGAGGTGAAGGAGCAGCCGACACAGCAGGCCCGTTTCGGCCTTGGGTACGGCGACCGTACCGGGATCGTGGGGCTGCTGGAGTACTCCGAGCGGAACTGGAAGGGCAGGAATCAGACGATCGCCGTGCGGTTCGAGCGCGGGCTCGGGGACCGAAACGTTCCGACCCTGACCGGGCCGGCGGCAAGCAACTTCTCGATCACCTATCGGGATCCGTGGTTCGACGCGAGGCAGACCGCGCTCGACGTATCGCTCTACGAGAGCAACACCGCGGACATGGAGTACACGGGGGGCACCATAGTGTCCCGTTTCATGCTGAACCGTCTGGGCAGCGTGATCGGGTTCGCGCGGCCGCTGGATACGGTTACCACGGCGTCCGTGCGTCTGCGCTCTGAGCGTGCCGTGATCACGCCGTTGCCCCTGGATCCGACCAAGCCGCCCTGTGACACCAATCCCGACGATCCGCTGTGCCCCAAGCCGCCGCCATCGTACTACACCCCCGGGAGAACCGTCGCTCTGCAGCTCGCGGCCGCTCGCGACCGGCGCGATCACAGGTACACGCCCACCAAGGGCGACCGGATGAGCCTGGCCATGGACATCGGGCTCCAGGCGCTGGGAGGCGACTTCGGGTTCGGCAAGTACACCTTTGAGTACTCCCGGTACTTCCCCGCCGGCTCAGGTGTGTTTGTCGGCCGTACGATGCTGGGTATGAGCCACGGCAACCTGCCGCTACAGGAGCAATTCGTCCTGGGAGGGTCGTCAACTTTCAGAGGCGCTCTGCTGGCGCGGTACCGGGGACCCGATGTTGCGCTACTTAACCTGGAGTACCGAACGCCCCTGGGCGGTCTTGCCAAGCAGCTCAAGGACTTCACCGGCATCGTGTTCGTAGACGCGGGTGGCGCACCCATCGCAGCGGGCATTCACTTCGGATACGGTATCGGCATGAGCATCACCACGCCCGTTGGCCCGATTCGAATAGACTACGCCATCGGACCGGAGGGCCGGCAGACCTGGCTCAGCATCGGCCAGCCTTTCTGAGTTTCTCCCTGGTCCGGCGGATGCTCGCCGCCGTCCGGTTGGGTTGTCCGCTGGCCCTCGTGGTCATCCTTGCGGCCGCGGCCGTGCCCGCGCGTGCCGCAGACCCCATCCAGCGCGTGGAGATCGGCCTGGTCGTTGACGGAGGGGATCCCCACCCGCTGGTCGCCCGGCGGATCGTTGAGGCGATCACGACCGCAAGCGAGCGGTTGCTCCTTGGGCGGGACAGCGAGGTGGTCGCCCGGCAGGAGGCGGCGCTGGCCGGGGTGCTGAGGGAAGTCATTGATCGCGTGGTACGCGGCTACCGCACGGTAGGGCTTGGATTCCAGACCGGCGCCACAACGGTGGTGCGCATCCAACTGCAGCCACGGCTGCCGGTGCTGGGAGAAGTGCCGGTGGTCACGTCCCTGCCAGGGGTGCATCCCGACGCGCAGCCGCTGGTGCGCGCCTCCCTGGAGCCGGTGGTGCTCGAACTCCGGGGCCTGGTCGCCAGGTTGCCCGCGGAAGCCCTGGAGTGGGCTGCGCCGATCATCGAGCGTAGGATCACGGAGCTGGTCGAGGGAGCCTCCCCGGGGTTCACAGGGACGGCCCGGATTGAGAGCGATCCTCCCTGGCGAGTGGCAGTGTCTGTGACCGCGAGGGACACCCGCGTCATCCGCGACATAGGCGTTCGGTTCCGGTCCTCGTCAATTCCCTTCGTGCTGCTGGAGAGCCACGCGCCGCAGGTGGCCTCCATGGCAGAGCCGTTGAGGGGACTACCCGTGGCGTTTGCCCAGGCGCAACGCGCGCGGCTGGAGTCTCTCGTGGGCGAGCAGCTCCGCACCTATCCTCCGGTGCGACAGTACGGCGTCGTTGCGAGCCCGACACTGCGGATTGCCGAGGTCACCTACCTCAGCGTGGTGGCAGATTCAACGCTCTACCGCGGGCGCGTTGAGGCGCGGCTTAACTTTGGAACAAGCGCGCCGGCGCCCGACGTGCGCATCCAGCTCGGGCGACTGTTCGGATCGGTGGAACCCTTCGTAGAGATGACCCTGGTTCCGTCGAACCTGGCCTGGAGATGGGCCGCGGGATTGCGGGTTCAGGCCGGCACGGATCTTGCCATGGGCGTGTTGACGCGGTTTGAGTCCGAGGGGTTGGAGCCGTTCGTGCAGTACCGGCTCTCTCCCGACATGCACATCCACGGCACGTTCATGCCCCGGTCCGACCGCGTCGAGATGACGCTGACCTATCGCATCAACGAGTTCCTGTCGTGGGAGGCCGTGGCGACCTCCCGCGGCGCGGTCTGGCTCCGACTCGCCAGCAACCTGTAGCGGCGCAGAACCGCGTGCCGGTCGCGTTGACACGGTACGGTACAATGGGCCTGTGCCAGCACTTGAAGGAGGTCTTACATGCGGGTAGATGCGCGGAAGCTCATCGTGGCCGTCGGGATCGCCGTGATTGTGATTGTCGGCGCCGCTCTGGTGCAGCGGCAGGTGCCGGTGTTCGGGCAGTCGTTTGAGGTAGGCTACGTCGAGATGCAGCGGGCTCTCGAGAGCCACCCACGCAAGGCGAGTTCAGAACGCGCGCTGCAGGAGTTCTACCAGGCCAAGCAGCGCGAGTTCAAGGAGCGCAGCAAGACCATGACCGCGTTCCAGCGCCAGGAGCTCGACCGCCAGCTCCAGCAGCAGATTCTTGAGAGACGCAACGAGCTGCTCGGCGGGTTGGACAAAGAGCTGCGCGCCGCCGTCGAGACCGTGGCGAAGCAGGCAGGCGTGACCGTGGTGCTCGACCGCTCGGTCGTGCTCTACGGCGGGACCGATCTGACCGATGCCGTCATCAAGGTGATAAAGGGCAAGTGATCACGCGCCTGCGCCCGGCCGCCGTTCTATGCCTGATGGCGGCCTTGATCCTGACGGGATGCCGCCCACAGAGCGGAGGGGCGCCAACGCCTACTCCGACTCCGGCCGCGGTCGCCACCCCGGCGGTCTACCGCGTTGGGTTCGTGGATCTTGGAAGAGCCCTCCGGGCCCATCGCCGGTGGCCCGAGATAGAGGCGCTGGCCAAGCAGATGGACGTACTCCAAGTACGGCTGTCGAACCCGCCGCCCCCGCCAGAGGGCCCTGTCGTGGACCTCGGCCCCGAACTGAGGGCAGAGGTGGAACGGCTGCAGGCGATGTACCGGGCTGAGCTGACAACGATCGAAGGGCAGATCAAACAGCGAATCGAGGCGTTCGCCGCCGATCTCAAGGCCGAGCAGGAAGGCAGGCTCGCCGACCGGCACAAGCAGCTCAACGCCGAGCTCCAGCGGGTCATCGAGGCCAAGCGCGACGAGATGCAGCGCGAGCTGGACCGGTTTGAACTGGCGACGATGGCCGAGTACCGTGTTCCGTTGCTGAACCTGCGGCTGAAGGGTGACGTGGTCGGCGTGGCAAGCGAAGAAGAAGCCCGCCGCCTCACCCAGGAGGCCGAGCGGATCACCAAGGAGCGCGACGCGAAGGTCCGCGCAAGGGCACAGGCGCTCGAGAAGGCCCTGGAGGAGTTCCAACAGGCCAGAACCACCGAGGCCGAGGCCCAGATCAAGGCACTGATCGCATCCCTGGAGAATGATGCCAACGCCCGCATCAAGGCGAAGCAGGAAGAAGCCGACGCCGAGATGAAGGCCGCGGTGCATGCACGGGAGGAGTTGCTGAACCATGCCGTGGAGGAGCGGCGGAAACTCCTCGTCGGCTCGGCCAATCAGCAGATCAGGGTAACGCAGGAAGCGTACGCGCGCAGGATGGAGGCCCAGGCCGCCCGCCTGAGGCAGGAAATGGAGACGCTTGCCGGCCAGCGCTTCAGACTAGAGGACAGTCTCCTCGCCGAGATCAAGATCGAGGTCGCCGCAGTAGCGCAAGACAAGAAGATTGACGCGGTGCTGACCCGGGTGCTGGCGAGCACGACCGCGGTGGACCTGACGGAGTCGGTCATCGTCCGGATCCGGCGTCCTTGACAATGGGGAGATGCGGGCAATGAGGCGGTGGAGAGAGAGCATGAGGTATCGTCATGCGGCGGTGCTGACCCTGGCCCTGGTGGTGCTTGCAGCGGGCGCGGCAGGATGCACGGCCGGGAGGATAGGGCTCGTGGACAGCCCGCGGATCCTGGCCGAGAGCGCCAAGGCGCTCCGTTACCAGAAGGAGATTGACGACCGCGAGTCCGCGATGACCACGGATCTGCAGATGCTCGTGGGCCAGCTCTCCAAGGAGGACCTGGAGGCGCGGCGCCAGCAGTACTTCCGTGAGCTCCAGGGGTTGCGGGCCGAGCTGGAGGCTTCCCTGAACCGCGAGGTCCGGGACGTCATCCACCAGGTGGTTCGGGAGAAGCGCCTGCGCGGCGTGATTCTCAAGGGTCCGGTCTTCTACAGCAGGCCTGGGACCACGGTTGACATTACGCAGGAAGTAATAGACAGGTTGAAGTAGCGTCCCAGGCGACGCCGGGAGTCTCCCATGAAGCTCGCGCAACTGGCGCTGCTCGCGCGGGCAGAGCTGGTCGGGTCCGGTGAGATAGAGATCAGCGCGATCACGGATCTGGCGCACGCTCACGCGGGGGCGCTGGTGATGGTCTCAGATCCGCGGGATCTCTCGGCCGCCGAGGCCTCACCCGCCGCTGCCCTGCTAGTGGCGGGCACCGTGACCCCCTCTGCCAAGCCATTCCTGCGCTCTGTGAATCTGCGCGCGGCATTCGCGCGCGTCCTCTCCGCGTTCGCGCCGGAGGAGAGGGGACCGGGGGAGATCCATCCCAGCGCCGTTGTCGCCCCGGACGCCAGCATAGGGCCGGATGTCCTGCTCGGGCCTTTCGTGGTGGTGGCCTCCGGAGCCGCGATCGGCCCGCGGACTACGGTGCATGCGGGAACGACCATCGGCTCCCGGGTTCGGATCGGTGCCGACTGCCTGCTGCATCCCCGCGTGACAATCTACGCCGACTGCGTGCTTGGCGACCGCGTCACAATCCACAGTGGCACGGTCATAGGGAGTGACGGTTTCGGGTACGCCACGGAAGAGGGAACGCACCTCAAGGTGCCCCACCTCGGCCGCGTGGTGATCGAGGACGACGTCGAGATCGGCGCGAACGCCGCTGTGGATCGGGCCACGCTGGGAGAGACACGCATCGGTCGGGGAACGAAGATAGACAACCTGGTGCAGGTGGCCCACAACGTCCTGATCGGCGAAGGAGTGCTGGTGGTCTCCCAGGTAGGCATCTCTGGGAGCGTGACCATCGGGAACGGCGTAGTCCTGGCAGGTCAGGCGGGCGTGGTGGATCACAGGCGGATCGGCGCCGGCGCGCGGGTGCTGGCACGCGCAGGGGTGACCAGGGACGTACCAGACGGCGCGACGGTCTCGGGCTTTCCCGCGCGCGATCACCGCGAGGAGATGCGGGCGATGGCCTCGGTCCAGCGGCTTCCGGATCTGGCAGAGCGGGTCGCCGCCATCGAGGCACAGCTCGCCGGGCGTTCGCGCCGGCAGGGTGCCCGCAAGCGCCGGGGATGAGGCATCTGCGGCCGGCCTGCGCAGCCCTTGTCGTGGGGCTGTTCCTGCTAGGGTCTCCCGGAGCCGCAACCCCCCGTCCCGCCGGTGCTGAGTTGAAGGTCCGCGGCCGTCCGGCGATCGAGATTGCGCCATCGAGCGTGGTCCTTTCCCCCGGAGGAACGGCAATCGTCTCGGTCTCGGCGGCGATCCCCGGGGACATCCGGCTGGGCAGTTTCGACCGCCGGGTCGCCGACGTGGTCCTGGTGGCCGGTACCTTGCGCGTCACGGCCCGTCATCCGGGCAGCACGGTCGTGCCCTTGAGGGTGGGAGCCCACCGCGCCCAGCTGGGCATCTCGGTACGCCCGCCCGCCGGCGTGATTCCTCATGTCGTGGAGGTGGCCGTCACCGGAGCCCCGGCTCCCCCGGACCTCATCCGGGAGGCGATACGGCGCCGCCTCGAGGAGACGGTCCGGCGTGAACCCGGGGCAATCATGGAGATGGGGCCGATCGCGATCGAGGGGCCCCTGGAGCCGGAGACCTCGATGACCACGCCTGTGGTGGTTGAGATCCGGAGCCCCTACGGTGGACCGGTGCGCGGGACCGTGACGGTGGCGGTCGCCAATCAGCCCCTGGTGCTGGCGGACCCAGCGGTGCTGCTTGTCAGCAACCGGCCGGAGACGATCACGGGCAACGGCCTGCTCTTCCGGGAAACCCTGCTCCGTGACAGGCCTGCGCGGCTCCTCTATCACCACATGAACGGCACGCCATCGCAGGCGCGGGTTCTCAAGGTCACGCTGACAAACCCAGGCGCGGCCGCGGCCCGCGTCCACTACCTCAGCGGCATTGCCGGACCCTCGCCCGATCCGATCCACGTCGGGTTTGCCTCAACCGCGCGATTCCTGAGCGCGTTGCTTGCCGGCCGGGGTTACTTCGTCGAGGTGCCCCCGAGGGGAAAGGCGGCCTTCACCGCGTACACGCTTGCCCCGATGGCCCTCGTGTCAGGCATGATGCAGTTCCAGGTGACCGAAGGGGGTCCGGTGGACCTCACGGTTCATGTGCGGTTGCCCTGGCTCCTCGATCGGACCGTGACCACGGATCTCGGGACATGGGCATTCCCGCACCCTCGGGGCACATTCCCCGGTTCCGTAGTCGAAATCGTCCGGGAGCAACCTGCACACGAACCCGCGCACCTGGCCGACCTGGGCGTGATGTCGCACCTGGTGGACGTGCGGACCGGCGAGCCTCTGGTGGGCGACTACGGCGTCCTCTACCGCGTGCGCCTGCGATTGACCAATCCCACGGGTCGCGAGGTGGCCACCGCGCTCTTGGCCACGGCCGCCGGTGGCCTGGCCCGCGGCCTGTTCCTGGTAGATGGCACGCCCACGGATGTCGGCCTGATGCGTGCGGGCGAGCAACGCGCCGTCACGGTGTTCACGGTGGCGCCGGGCGGAACCAGGGACGTCGTACTTGTGACCATGCCGGTCGCGGGGTCGTTCTATCCGGTCCGGCTGGCGCTTGGGCCGCGATGATCACCGCCGGCTGCCAGCGGACGATTGCCCGCCCGGTCACGATCAGGGGGGCCGGCCTCCATAGCGGCGCGCCAGCGGTTGCGCGTCTGCTGCCGGCTCCTGCCGGCGCGGGCATCGCGTTCCTCCGGACCGACGTGGTCGGCGCAACGCCCATTCCAGCACGCCTCGAGGAGGTAGTGGCAACGGCGCGGAGCGTCGTGCTGGGCGGACCCGTGCGCGTGGCAACGGTTGAGCACCTCATGTCCTCGGCCGCGGGGTTGGGGGTGGACAACCTGCTGGTCGAGGTGGAAGGAGAGGAGTTGCCTTGTGGAGACGGCAGCGCGCTGATCTTCGTCGAGGCCCTGGGGGCAGCAGGGACCGTGGACCAGGACCGGCCGAGGGTGCCGATTGTGCTGAGCGAGCCGGTCTGGGCGGATGAGGCCGGCAGCATGATCGCGGCCCTGCCCGCCGAACGGTTCCAGATGACCTACGTGGTCACCGCCGGAGCGGCCTCGATGGCGCCGCAGATGGCCGAGTTCCGGGAGGACCTGGACGACTTCGCCGGCTCGATCGCGCCAGCACGTACCTGGGGCATGGTGACGGAGATCGAGGCCCTGCGGGCCCAAGGGATGGCGCGCGGGGTATCGCTGGAGACGGTCCTGGCCATAGGCCCGGACGGGTTTCTGAACGAGCCGCGGTTCCCCAACGAGATGGCGCGGCACAAGATCCTCGATGCGATCGGCGACCTGGCGCTGCTCGGCCGCCCGGTGCGCGCGCACTTCGTGGCGGTGCGTGCCGGGCACGGGCTGCACGTGGCCCTCGCCCGGGAGATCGAGCAGCGGTTCATCGGCCGCGGTGCCTGAGGAGGCCAGTATGTGGGACATTGAGAAGATACAGCGGGTGATGCCCCACCGGTATCCTTTCCTTCTGGTGGACCGCATCATCACCATTGAACCCGGGAAGAGCATCACCGGGATCAAGAACGTGACCATCAACGAGCCGTTCTTCGTCGGCCACATCCCAGGCCATCCTGTGATGCCCGGCGTGCTGGTGGTCGAGACGATGGCGCAGGTGGCCGCGTGCCTGGTGCTGGACGACCCACGGCTGCGCGGGCGCATTGCCTACTTCGGGGCGATAGACGGCGTCCGGTTCCGCCGGCGCGTCGTGCCCGGTGACCAGATGGTCGTCCGGGTGGACCTCCTCACGCAACGGGGCAGGTTTCTCAAAGTCCGGGCCGAGGCACGCGTGGACGGCGATCTCGTCGCGGAAGGGACGCTGACGTTCTTCTTCTCGGTCGGGGCCGAGGCAGCGGGACAGACAGGGCCGCGGGTGGACGACGATGCGCGATCCTAGCGCCGGTTCCGCAGGTGTCGTCGTGCATACGACCGCGATCGTGCATCCTACCGCCCACCTGGAAGAGGGCGTTGAGATCGGTGCCTACGCCGTGGTCGGAGCCGATACCGTCATCAGGGCAGGGACCGTGATAGGCCCGCACTGCGTGATTCACGACAACGTGGAGCTGGGCCGGGACAACGTGCTCGCCGCCCACGTGGTAGCCGGCAGCAGGCCACAGGACAGGACCTACCGCGGGGAGCCGACCCGCGTCATCATCGGCGACGAGAACAGACTCAGCGAGTTCTGCAGCATCGAACGCGCCACCGGCGAGGGAAACGAGACGCGCATCGGGGACAGGAACTTCATCATGTCCTCGGTGCGGGTGAGCCACAACTGCGTCGTGGGCAGCGACACCACGATCGTCAGCGGCACGCAGCTGGGCGGATGGGTCCACGTCGGGGACCAGGCTTATCTGGGCGGCCTCTCAGGCGTGCACCAGTTCGTGCGCATCGGCCGGCTGGTGATGCTGGCCGGGCTTTCAGGAGCCCGCCAGGACGTGCCGCCGTTCGTGATGGCCGCCGGGCTCATGGCCCGGGCCGTGGGCCTGAATCGGGTCGGTCTGCAGCGCCAGGGCGTGCCCCCGGCCGACCGGCTCGTGCTGCAGCGCGTGTTCCGGCAGTTCTTCAGGGAGCGGCGCACCATGGAAGAGGCGCTGCGGGCAATCGAGGCCGAAGCGGCCAACACCCCTGTGGCGCAGGAGTTCCTTGCCTTCATCCGGTCGGCCAGAGAGCGTACCCGAGGGATAGTGCGATGGCAACCCAGAGCGGAATCGTAGGCCTGCTGGCAGGGACGGGGTCCTTCCCCGAGGTCATCGCCAGGGCCATCAAGTCCCGCGGGCTGTCCCTGGTGTGCGTGCAGGTCGCCGGCGAAACGGCGGCCCTGCCGGATCTGGCCGATCACTACCAGCGCTGCTCACCCGGCGCGCTGCAGGAAGTGCTCGAGACGCTCCGGGCCCACCGCGTACGCGAAGTGCTGGTCGCCGGCCGCTTCGGCCGGGAGGAGCTGCTGGTCCGCGGCGACGCCATGATGGAGCGCGTGATGGCGAGCGCCAGCGACCGCCGTGATGTTCCGCTCTTCCGGCATCTGGCCGCGCTGCTGGCAGGACAGGGTATCGAGCTGCTCGACCAGACGCTGTTCGTGGGTGATCTGCTGGCCCCCTCGGGCGTGTTGACTGCGCGCGCGCCCACGCCCGAAGAAGAGGAGGACCTGCGATTTGGGCGGTCGGTGGCCAGGCGCATCGCGGACCTGGATGTCGGACAGACGGTGGTCGTGCGCCGCGGGGTCATCCTGGCCGTGGAGGCCGCGGAGGGCACCGATCTCACGATCCGGCGCGCCGGCGCCATCGCGTCGGGAACGGTTGTGGTGAAGGTCAGCCGGAACGACCAGGATCCCAGATTCGACATCCCCGCGGTCGGCCCGGATACGATCACCACGATGCGCGAGGCCTCGGCCCGGGTGTTGGGTATTGACGCACACCGCACGCTGATCATCCACCGGGACCGGATGATTGCCGACGCCGACGCGGCGGGAATCACGGTGGTCGCCGCCGATGCCCCGCGGCTGGGCACGCCGGTCCATGCACACAGCTAGGCCCTGCCGGCTCTTCCTGGTGGCCGGGGAGGTCTCGGGCGACCTGCACGGCGCTGAACTGGCGCGCGAGATCGCCGCGCTGGACCCCTCGGCGCGCATGCAGGGAATCGGCGGACGCCACATGGAGGCGGAGGGGGTGTCGCTGATCGCGGACAGCAGCGATTGGGGTGTCATCGGCTGGTTTGAGGCCGCGCGGCGCCTGCCGCCCTTTCTGCGCCGCCTGTCCGGGCTCGTGGACCGGCTCGTGGCCGACCCGCCGGATGCACTGGTGCTCATTGATTTTCCTGGCTTCAACCTGGCGCTGCTGAAGCGGCTCAGGGGACGCATTCCAGCGGTCTACTATGTCCCGCCCATGGTCGCGATTCGTCGCGGCGATCGAGCCGCCCGCGTGGCCGCGCTCGGTGCCCGCCTGCTGGCCATCTTCCCGTTTGAGGCAGAGGCCTACCGCCGGGCCAGCGCGGACGTTTCATTCGTTGGGCATCCTGCGGCCGGGCTGGCGTGCTCGAGCGGCCGGGCTGAAGACGCGCGGGCCCGGATCGGGATTGCGCCCGCTGCGCCGGTGGTCGGTCTCCTCCCGGGCAGCCGGGGACTGGAGCTGGACGCGCTCCTGTCGCCCATGCTGGAGGCCGCCCACGCCATCCGCGCCGCCCTGCCAGGCGTGGGGTTCGCGATGGCCGAGGCCTCCCCGGCCTTCCGCGGCCGCCTGGCCGCGGCCGTTGCTTCGTCGGGCCTTCCGGTGGCGATCGTTCCCGGATCGCGCGATGTCATGGCGGCGAGCACGGTGCTGCTGATGGCATCCGGGACCGCCGCGGTCGAGGCGATGATCCTCGGCGTGCCAATGGTAGTTACCTACCGCGTCTCGCGTCCGACCTGGTGGTACGCGCGGGCCGCGTTCAACGTGCGGTGGGTCTCGATTCCCAACATCATGGCAGGAGAGCAGATCGTGCCGGAGCTGCTTCAACACCGGGCCACCTCCGGCGAGATGAGCCGCGCAGTCCTGGCGTTGCTGCGCGACGCGCCGGCGCGAGAGGCGATCGCAACCCGGCTGCGCTCCCTGGCAGAGGCGCTGGGGCCTCCGGGTGCCGCGCGGCGCGTCGCCGCGGAGGTGCTGTCGGCTGCCTCCTCCGGCCTTGAACGCGCGTCGAGCCGTCCGGTAAGATGAATCCGGCGGCCAAGGAGGCGTAGCGGCGATGTCCCGCGGCGGACGGTGGATATTGATCGGCCTGGGGATCGCCGTGGTACCCCTCATCATCTGGGCGTTGTTGCAGGCACCCGAGCCCGCGCCCGGCCGTTCCGGCTCGGCCCTCGGGCCAGCGGCGAGCCCGACAGCGCGGCCATCTCCGGCTCCGCGGGCCGGCCACCTCCCTCCCATTCAGATTGAGGGAACGGCCATCTCGACGGTTGACGCCGCGGGCCGCCGTCAGTGGGACATCCGCGCGGAGTCGGTGACCGTGGACGGCGCCTCCAGCACGGCCACGCTTGCCGCGGTCGAGGGCACGTACTTCCAGGCGGGCGAGCCGGCCGTTGTCTTCTCTGCTCCGCGCGGCACGTTCTACGTGGCCACGCGCAACGTCACGCTATCGGGCCGCGTGCGCGCGCGGGCGACCGCGGGGCAGACGCTGGAGGCCGACGTGGTCCGGTGGTTTCCCAAAACCCAGCAGATCGAGGCCTCCGGAAGCGTGACGCTGCGTCAGTCCGGCATGATCGTGCAAGGCGACCATCTGGTCGCGGACGTGTCGCTGCAGCGCACCCGGATGAGTGGCAACATCCGTGTCACGGTTGAGCAGTAGCCCTCCCCGCCTGTGCGCGGCGGCCTTCGCCGCGGCCGCGCTCTGGGTGTTGTGGACGCCTGTCGGGCGGGCGCATGCACCGGCATCCACCGGAGCATCGGTCATCGAGCTTGCCGGCGCAACCTACCTGGAGTACGACGAGGGCAGCGGGGTCTGGCGCGCAGAGGGTGCGCCCGCGGTCGCGACGCGAGGCACGACGGTTCTCCGGGCGCCCCGCATCCGGTATGATCAGCGAACTCGGGTCATGACCGCGGAGGCCGGCGCCGAGCTCACCGATGCGAACCTGGCCGTGCGGGCCGACTCGGTCGAGTTTCACCTGGCGGATGATCGCATCCGTGCCCGGGGTGCTGTGAGGGCGACAACCGGGCACGGAGACCAAACCGCAACGCTGACCGCGCCCGAGGTCGAGGGCTCGCTCAAGACCAGGCGGTACGTTGCGACCGGCGGGGTCACGCTCCTGCGCGGCGAATGGCGGCTCTCTGGCCGGCGTCTGGAGTACGATGATTCAAACCGGACCGCCGCGGCCACGGGCGAGCCCGAGGCGAGGTTCAGGGATGCCCAGATGACGGCCGATCTCATCACGCTCCTGATAGATGAGGAGATCGGGCGCGGGATCGGATCGGCGCGGCTGCGGCGCGGGGACCTCTCGGGCAGCGCGCGCCGGGTGGACGTCTTCCTGCGGGAGGGCAGGGCCACCCTGACCGGGGACGCGCGCGTGGACCGGGGGCGCGACCGGCTGACGGCCGAGCAGATTGACGTGGACCTGGACGGCACGAGGATCACGGCCCGGGGAGCCCCGCGGCTGAACATCGTACCACCTTAGGAGCGCCCGGATGCTGGCGGCGAGAGGGCTCTTCAAGCACTACGGACGACGCGCCGTGGTGGACGGCGTGGACCTCAGCGTCGAACGCGGGGAGATCGTCGGCCTGCTCGGGCCCAACGGCGCCGGCAAGACCACGACCTTCTACATGATGGTGGGTCTGATCCGTCCTGACGCCGGTGATGTCTGGCTCGACGACCAGCCGATCACCAACCTGCCGGTTCACCTGCGTGCGCGGCGCGGGATCGGCTACCTGAGCCAGGAACCCTCGGTGTTTCGCGGCCTCACGGTCGAGGAGAACATCGCCGCGGTCCTGGAAGCCAACGGCAGGCCCAGGGCTGTGCGGCAGGAGATCACGGAACGGCTGATCGAGGAGTTCGAACTGACCCGCCTGCGCCACCAGCTTGGGGCGACGCTCTCCGGCGGGGAGCGCCGCCGCGTGGAGATCGCACGGGTGATTGCCATGGAGCCGTCGTTCATCCTGCTGGACGAGCCGTTCACCGGCGTGGACCCGAAGTCGGTGGCCGAGATCCAGGAGGTGGTCGTGCACCTGCGCCGCCGCGGGTTGGGCGTGGTGATTACCGACCACAACGTGCGCGACACGCTGGCGATCACCAACCGTTCGGAGATCATCCACGAAGGCCGCATCCTGTTCGCGGGGACCGCCGAGGAGATAATGGCCAGTGAGGACGCCCGGCGGTTCTACCTGGGCGAGCGGTTCCGGCTCTGATGCCGATGCGGCTGATTGACCGGTACATCCTGCGCGAGGTCGGCGGCATCTTCCTGTTCGGCGTCGCCGTCTTCACCACGCTGCTGCTGGTCAACCACCTGTTCTTCCTGGCGCGATTGGCGGCCGATTCAGGCGTGCCCATCCGAACCAACCTGCTCCTCCTGGTGCTGCGTGTGCCGTACCTGGCGGTCTACAGTTTGCCGATGGCCACGCTTCTGGCCACGCTCCTGGCCACAGGTCGGCTCAGCGATCGCAACGAGATCACCGCGCTGCGCACCACCGGCTGGAGCCTGGCCCGCATCGCGCTGCCAGTGCTGGCCGCGGGCGCGGTGATCACCGTGACGTCACTGGGCATGAGCGAGTGGGTGGTGCCGCGATCTGAGACGCGCTACCGCGAGGTGCTGAGCGAGGCAGTTCAGGCCCAGCCCCGACCGGTCCATCAGCATGTGCTCTTCCGCGAGCCGGTGGACGGCGTGGACTCGGTGTTCTACGCGCGTGAACTCGACACGAGTGACGGCACGATGTACGGCGTGGTCATCACGCAGTTCCAGGGCGGCCGGCCGGCGCGCCTGATCGAGGCCGGGCAGGCGCGCTACGCGCCGCAGGGGTGGATCCTGAAGCAGGGGACCCTGTACCTGCTCGGGGCCGGCTCCGGGGTGGCGACCACGTTCGACGAGATGCGGGTGGCCCTGGCACGCACGCCGAAGCAGATCGCGGTCCCGCGGCGCGATCCCAGCGAGATGACGATCGGCGAGTTGCGCGCTCAGATCGCCACCCTCCGAGCCGCCGGGGAGAGTGCCGTGCGCTACGCCGTCAACCTCCAGGCAAAGCTGGCCCTTCCGGTAAGCAGTCTCATCTTCGCTCTGCTGGCAGTACCCCTGGGGCTGCGGCCGCACCGGTCGGGCCGATCCACGGGCCTGGGCATCACGGTGTTGGTGCTCCTGGCCTACTACCTCCTGATGTCCATTACGATCACGCTCGGAGAGCGCGGCCAGATCCCTGCCTTCTGGGCCGCATGGCTGCCGAACCTCATGGTGGCAACCGGCGGTGGCTGCCTGCTGTGGTTCGCCCGCTGACAGGAGGCCAGGCGGCGCCGCCCGCACGCAGCGCGGCGGCGGAGTACAGGTGGCTGATCGCGGTCACCCTGGCCGCGCTGCTGCTCTTCGGATACGGCCTCGGCGCGGGATCCCTCTGGGACCAGGATGAGCCCAAGTATGCCGGCGTCTCGCGCGAGATCCTGGAAACGGGCGATCCGATCACCCTGCACAGCAACGGCCGGCCGTGGTTCGTGCATCCTCCGCTGTTCTTCTGGCTCCAGGCCCTGACCGGATGGGCGTTCGGGTTTACCGAGGCCACAGTGCGGATCTGGTCCGCGATATCCGGCGCCGGCGCGGTGGCGGTCACCTTCCTGCTGGCCCGGTTGTTCTATGGGCCCGCAACCGGAGTGCTTGCCGCGGCGATCCTGGCCACGACCTTCCAGTTCCTGGTCCAGTCGCGCCTGGGAGTGTTCGATCCCACGCTGGTGCTGTTCATGGTGCTGGCGCTCTACATGTATCTGGTCTCGTACACCAGCGGCTCGTCTCGCGCCGCGGTGTGGGCATGGGTGTGGGCAGGCCTGGCCACCCTGACGAAGGGGCCGATCGGGCTGCTGCTGCCTGCCATGGCCGTGGTCGGGTTGTGGTTCGTCCGGCGCGACCGGTCCGCCTGGCGCAGGACTCCACTGGTGGGTCCGGCCCTCTTCTGCCTGATCGGGCTATCGTGGTACCTGATCGAGGCGCTGCGCCACGGCGAGCCGTTTCTACGGAGCGCGGTCGGCTACTACCTGTTCAACCGCTTCTTCGGCGTGGTCGAGAGCCAGCCCGGGCCGTGGTGGTACTACGTCCCGGTCCTTATCGTAGGGGCCTTCCCCTGGACGGCCTTTCTCCCCGCGGTGGTGCTCTACCTCGCGAGGCGCCGGAGCGAATTGGGCAGCCAGGTGATCCTCCTCTGGTGCGGCGTCACGCTGCTCTTCTACTCACTGGCCGGTACCAAACTGCCCAACTACGTCCTGCCGGTCTACCCGTTGCTGGCGATAGGGATTGCGCGGTCTTGGGAGGAGCAGACGCCCGGCCTGATGCGGACGGCGACCGGGCTCCTGGTAGCGACCGTGGCGGCGTTCGTGGCGGCGATCGCGCTCCACGGATGGACCAAGTTTCCCTCCGAGATGCTGGAGCTGCGCGGCCCGCTCGCCGCCGCAGCCGCCGTCTTCGCCGCAGGCCCGCTCCTGGCCGCCGGCCTCATGCTGATCCGCCGCCGGCTTCCGGCCCTCGCGGCGCTGCTGCTTACCCCTGTGGTCGCGGTACCGGTGCTTGTTCACCTGACGCTCCCGGCCATGGAGCGGTATCGTCCCCTGCCGCGGATTGCCCGGGCGATAACCGGGGCGGCTCATCCATCAGATGCGGTGGCCGCGGTAGAGATGAACATGTCCGCCTCGCTCGGCTTCTACACCGGCCGCCGCATAGTCTGGATTGAGAGCCCAGGCGATCTGGCGCAGGCGATCTGCGACCACAGGCGGCTGTTTGTCGTAGTTCCTCCCCATCAGCCGTCATGGTGGACCCCGGCGTCGCTTCCTGCAGGTGCGCGTCTGCAGGGGGAGGACGGCGGGTATCGCATCTTCCTGAAGGAAGGGCCCGGGCCGTGTTCCGGAAGGGAGGGCGCCCAGTGAAGGTCGGTTTGATCCTGATCCCGGTGCTGATCGTTGTCAGCGGAGTGGTCGCATACGTCGGGAACATGGTCGGCAGGGCGATCGGCCGGCGCCGACTTACTGTCCTGGGGCTCAGGCCGCGGCACACCGCCCACGTGATCGCCGTGGCGACGGGCATGCTGATCACACTTATCACGCTGGTCTCGGTAGT